>JABZFQ010000248.1 GCA_014237365.1 Desulfobacteraceae bacterium
GATCACAAAAATTGAAGGAATAGCGAGCTATTTCAAGATGTTTGGGATTTGAGATCGGACAAAGGCGGCCTGAAGCTGTGATGCATAGTTGGTGAAGTTATTTCGTCCACGTTCCTTACCAAAGCTTGTAAAAATTTGCCAGGCTATCAACTGTTCGGAATAATGGAAAAATATTGTCAAATTCCATAATGAGAATTGCTGAGTTTTCGTCGATCATCATGGATTTTAAATAATTCCAATTTGGTCACAGTTGCTTTTGTAACACATAATTTACCCTTTCCTGCCGCAAATTTTCAGATTGACAAAAAAATGACGATGCTTTAAAAATGAAGTTTCGGAAGTGATCCTGCAGGAAAATATTTCTAAAAGAATTAATTGAAAGGATAAACAAAATGAATTCACCAATTAAAAACGTGAGGATAGGAGTTGCTAATCGTGGTATACCTGCCCTTCGTATAGGAAGAACTATACAGGAAATGGGGGGAATTTATGTAGCCTTTGCTACAGAAGAAGATAAGACAGCCCCGCATGTTACCAAAGCAGATAAGGCATACACTATTCGAACCGAAGGTGGATATCTGGATATAAAAGAAATCGTACGCATTGCAAAACAGCATAATATAAAGGCACTTCATCCGGGCTGGGGTTTTGCAGCAGAAAACAACCGATTCCCCTCTCTTTGTAAAGACAATGGAATTATTTTTATTGGTCCCTCTGAAGAGCCTATGAAAAACCTGGGGAACAAAGTTAAGGCCCGTGAAATTGCAAAATCAGTTGATGTCCCTGTTATTCCTGGCTCAGATGATGTGGTAACTCTTGATGAAGCAAAAAACACAGCCAAAGAAATCGGCTATCCGGTCATGATAAAAAGTGAAGGTGGCGGCGGCGGCAGAGGTATTGTAATAATTAATTCTCAGGAGGAACTTGAACACAACTTTGAAAAGGCTTCAGCTATTTCAGAGGCAAGTTTCGGCAATCCTAATTTATATATTGAAAAGTTTTTAACTTCAGTCAGGCACCTTGAAATTCAAGGCCTGTGCGATTCATTCGACCATTCAGTTGTGCTTGTTGAGCGTGACTGTTCTGCACAGAGAAAGAACCAGAAGTTGCTGGAGATAACTCCTTCTCCCTGGAAGAAAATGACTCATGGTTTAAGGAAAGCTCTAAAAGATGCAACATTAAGAATAATATCGGCTGCTGGTTATGATTCTATTGGCACCTTTGAGTTTCTGGTAGATAAAAACCTGAATTATTATTTCATTGAAGCTAATACCAGGCTTCAGGTTGAACACGGCATAACAGAACTTCTATATGGTATAGATTTGGTAGAAGAAATGATAAGAGTCTCCTTTGGCGAAAAATTGCGGTTAAATCAGGATGAATTAAAACCCAGAGGGTTCGCAATGCAGTGTCGTATAAATTTTGAAGACCCAAAGGCCAATTTTCAACCCAATGCAGGTGAAATTACAAGATATCTCTCTCCCGGCGGCGAGGGAGTAAGGCTTGATTCATGTATTTTCAGCGGATATGAATTCCCAAAAGTTTATGATTCTCTTGGAAGCCTTCTCATGACACATGGCGCAACATGGGAAAAGACCCTGTCAATCATGAAAAGAACTCTTTCCGAGTACTTTATAGATGGTTTAAAAACAACAATTCCTTTTCACAAAAAAGTTATTTCTCATCCCAGTTTCATTGATGGTGAAATTGATACGAAATTTATCGACAATACTCCTGAACTCATGGTTTACAGGGAAGCTGTACCTGAAGAGATAAGGCTTTCATATCTAATGGCTGAAATTACAGCAAAAGGATATAATCCTTATCTCGGCCTTGGAAATTATCGGAAATTCGGCGATACCAGCGTCGGACCAATGGCAGTTGATGTTTCTTCTGTTTCAAAAAAAGCTGCTGACGACCGTTCATATTCTCCACCTTTTGGTCCAAATGATCACAGGGATAATGTCCTTGATACACTGCGAAACTCGGAATACGTTGAGTTCTGCAATACTACTCCCAGAGATATCACACAGTCGGAAACAGGAAATAGATTCAGGCTTTATTCTGACCGTCTGATAGGCCCGCTTATTGACAAATGCGGATATGTATCTATTGAAAACGGTGGTGGCGCACATTACCATGTAGGAATGCTTGGGTGTATGACAGATCCCTGGGAAGAAGCTGAAGACTGGAATAAGTTTGCACCGAATACACAAAAGCTTATTTTGATACGCTCAACAAACATCCTTGGCTATGCTCCGCAATGCCGGGAAATTATGCAGCGTACAGGCGAACTGATAAATAAGCACTACCATGTAATACGCTGTTTTGACTTTCTTAATCATATAGAAAATATGGTGCCATTTGCAGAAATCGCTTTAAAAGCTGAAAATCGTATTTTCGAGCCAGCTATAAGTCTCAGTTGGGCAAAAGGATTTGATGTACCTCATTATCTTGGTGTGCTTGACGATATACTATCAATGACAGGGCGTATTCTTGAATGCAGTAAGGATAAAGCATCTAAAAAAATAATTTTTTGCCTTAAAGATATGGCAGGAGTATGTCCTCCAAGATTTATCAAAAGTCTTGTATCTGAAATACTTAACAAGTATCCCGACCTGATTGTTCAATATCATCGCCATGCCACAGACGGTCTTGCAGTGCCTGCTCTTGGCGCTGCGGCTCAGGCAGGAGCAAAAATTCTGGATGTCGCTGACGGCCCAAGTGTAAGATTTTACGGCCAGACCGCCGTTATGCCCGTTTTAGCTTATATAGAAGGTGAGCTTGGCTTAAAGACCCGTCTTGATAAAGAAAGAATCAGGGAAACAGCATTTGTTTTAAAACAGATTATGCCTGTTTATGATCATTACTGCAGGCCGACATTTCTTGGCATAGATCACGATGTAACACGTCACGGACTGCCTGGCGGCGCTACTTCAAGCAGCCAGGAAGGCGCTCTGAAACAAGGCTATGCATTTCTGCTTCCCAGCATCCTGCTGGTTCTAGAACTTTACAGAAAGCTGATCAGATATCATGACGTTACACCGGGTTCTCAGATTACCTGGACCAACGGATATTTAATGGTTGTTAACGCCTATGAACGGGGCGGAATGACGGAGGTACAAAGGATCATAGATCTTTTAAAGAAAGTTACTTCTGTTCCGGAAGATGAACTTGACAAAAAAACAAAAGAAGATCGCCGGATTATATTTATCAACGCAAATGATGCTCTGAAAAATCTTCTTTTGGGAAAATTCGGCAAACTTCCTCTTGGATGGCCTCCGGTATGGGTTTATCAGTCGGTTTTCAAAGATAAATACGAGGAAGCTATTGCAAAAAGGACAGAGGAAAGTCCTCTTAATTTCCTGCCATCTGTTGATATTGATGAATCAAAGAAAGAACTTGCTGCTCACATAGGAAGAGAACCAAAAGAAAATGAGCTGGTTAATTATCTCAATCATCCCGGAGATGCATTAAAACTGATAAAAAATCTTGAGAAATTCAGTGATCCAAACGTGCTTCCGGATGATATATGGTTTGAGGGTCTTGAAACAGGTGTTGAGCGTGAATTTAGAACTTCTGATGGAAAAGTCCATACCATAGAGATAATGCGCATCGGAAATGTAAGCAAGAACGGCACAAGACGAATTCGCTATAAACTGGATCATGAAGTTTTTGTACAGGAAATACAGGTTGAAAAAGGAGCTGCGGAAAAGAAAGGAGTTGAAATGGCTGTCGAAGACAACCCCTATCACATTGGAGCTCCATTTGATGCTGACCTCTGGCTTGTCCACAAAAAAGTCGGCGATAACGTTGAAGCAGGAGAAGAAATATTAAACCTCACGCTGATGAAAGTTGAATATGGAGTTACCTCACCTGTGGGAGGTGTTGTAAAACGTGTTCTTGTATTCGCCGACTACAAGGCTGACAAAAAGATGATTCCAGTTAAAAAGGGACAACTGCTCATTGAGCTTGCAGTGCCTCGTGAACGCTGTAAGAATTGCAATGCCCAGATAAATAAAGAAGATAAATTCTGTCCAAATTGTGGAAACAAGCTTTAAGCTATATTGAATACTGAATACTGAATGTTGAATATTTGTTGTATCGCTTCGCTCTGTCATTTTAAATGAAATTGTGCCGAAGCAAGCTTTGGGGAATTTAACCCAATAAATCACGAAAATCCGTGTAATCTGCGTAATCTGCGGATTAAAATTAATATAATACCTTCAATCGACAATCTTCAATCTTCATTTTTCATAACCCCGCCATATTGGCGGGGTTTTTTGTTTCAAGCTAAAAAATCCTTGCTATATTTCTTGTTTATTTCTAAACAAATGATCATGTGGTTACAATCCAAAAATAACATAAAATATTCTTTTTTTGATAGAAGTTTAAATGAAATTAATGACAAGGTTGTTTCAGGTGAACGTCTTGGATTTGAAGATGGTATTGCCCTTTATAAAAGCAATGATCTGATTGGCGTAGGACATTTGGCAGATTATGTTCGCCGCAAACTTCACGGCAAAAAAGCCTTTTATGTTTATAATCAGCATTTAAACTTCACAAATATCTGCCTGAACCGATGTCTGTTCTGCGCATTTTCAAGAGATAATGGCGAAAAAGATGCCTTTGCTCTCTCCATTGATGATGTACGATCAAGGCTTATGGAACGTATTAATGAACCTGTGCGTGAATTACATGTTGTTGGAGGACTTAATCCTTCCTTTTCGTTTGACTATTATATCGAACTTCTCAATACCATTAAGGAAGTACGTCCTGATTCAACTATTAAAGCTTTTACAGCAGTAGAAATAGACTATATTGCCAAAATTGGCGGCTTATCAATAGAAGAGACAATTGCCAGATTAAAAAAGGCCGGACTTGAAATGATCCCGGGCGGAGGCGCTGAGGTCATGAGCGACAGAGTCAGAAAAAAGCTTTTCCCAAAAAAAATAGACAGCCACAGATGGCTTGAAATAATGGAAGCATTACACAGTGCAGGATTAACATCAAATGCAACAATGCTTTATGGCCATATAGAAACACTTGATGAACGCGTCGATCACCTCATAAAATTAAGAGAACTTCAGGATAAAACAGGAGGGTTTACAGCATTTATCCCTCTTGCTTTTCACTCACAAAATACAAGGCTGTCGCATCTTCCAGGCACTACGGCATTTGACGATTTAAAGAACATAGCTCTGGCGCGTCTTATGCTTGATAATTTCAGCCACATAAAGGCCTATTGGGTTATGATAGGCGAAAGGCTGGCACAGGTTGCTCTTTCATTTGGAGCCGATGATCTGGATGGTACAATAATTGAAGAAAAGATCACGCATATGGCTGGAGCAAAATCAGCAAAAGGTTTAAGCCGTGTCCAGATGGAACATCTTATATCTTCGGCAGGTTTTACGCCGGTTGAACGTGATTCTTTTTATAATTGGATATAACGGTTGTCGGTTTACGGTTTACGGTTGATAAAAACATAAAACTGTAAACCATGAACCGACAACCGTAGTTGATTAGTTACGAAATATGAATAAATTAGATAGAACAATTGAAAAAGCAGCATCAAATGAGCGCATCAACTCATCAGAAGCGTTTACATTGCTCAACGAGGCTGAACTTCTTACGCTGGCGGAACTGGCAAATAAAAAAAGGCGGCATCTTAACCCTGAACCCGTTGTTACCTTTGTGGTTGATCGAAATATAAACTATACAAATGTTTGTATTTCAGGATGCCTGTTCTGCGCATTTTATTGCCCTCCTGGCCATGCTGATGCTTATGTAATATCAAAAAAAGAACTAAAAGAAAAAATCGAAGAAACTTTATCTCTCGGAGGAACTCAGATTCTTCTTCAGGGCGGACTCAATCCTTCACTCTCACTTGATTACTACATTGATCTTTTAAAATTTATAAAAGACAATTTTCCTGTTCATATACATGGATTCTCTCCACCGGAAATAGTTTTTATAGCGGGAAAATCCTCCCTGTCCCTAAAAGATACCATAAACAAACTCATCGACGCAGGATTGGGCTCCATCCCTGGCGGTGGTGCTGAAATACTTGTGGATGAAATCAGGAAAAAAACATCTCCAAACAAATGCTCTGCTGATGAATGGATAGAAGTCATGAAAACAGCTCATAAATGCGGTCTCAGAACTACTGCCACGATGATGTTCGGACATATGGAAAGAAGGCCTGAACATATAATTGAACATCTCATGAAAATCCGCAATCTACAGGATAATACAGGCGGTTTTACCGCATTTATCCCCTGGACATTTCAGCCTGACAATACTCGTATAAAAGTAGAAAAAGCTACATCTGTAGCATATCTTAGAGTACTTGCTGTCAGCAGGTTATTTTTGGATAACATACAGAACATACAGGCATCATGGGTAACACAGGGAGACAAAATCGCCCAGACAGCGCTTGTATTTGGAGCAAACGATCTTGGCAGTACAATGATAGAAGAAAATGTTGTAGCCGCGGCAGGAGTAAAGTTCAGGCTGCCAAAAGAAGAAATGATCCGTCTGATTCAGGACGCCGGCTACAAAGTAGCCCAAAGGGATTGCTTTTATAATATTACTGAACCGCATTTATCATGAACTCCTCTGTAATACACAAAGCCGGATGGGTTGTTATCGATCCGTGGACAATTATCAATGACGGTTATATCAGGGTTGAATCAGGGTTAATCAAGGAAACAGGCAAAGGTTCATGCAGCGGACATATTATTGATCATGGCCATGGGGCGCTTTTGCCGGTTCTGGTAAATGCCCATACTCATCTTGAACTTTGTGCTTTAAAGGATAAAGTGTTACCTGAAAAAGGATTCAGGAACTGGGTTGAAAATTTAATTAATTTGCGCAATTCAGCCGGCACAGAAAATCTTAAAACCGGTGCAATAAATGGTGTCAAAGAGCTTATTAAATCAGGATGCGGAGTTATAGGTGAAATATCCACACTTGGCCTGACATGGAAAATAGTATCAAATTCCAGACTCAGGGGGGTATGGTTTAAAGAATTTTTTGGTAATGTTCTACCTGAAGAAATAACATGTAACTTAAATAAATTATTAATAATAAAATCAATTGCAGGCCATGCACCACATACCCTGTCCCCTGAACTTCTTGTTGATTTAAAGAATATTACACGTAAAGAAAATATCCCCTTTTCCATTCACCTGGCGGAGTCGGAAGATGAAATCTTTTTCCTGACAACAGGAAAAGGCATTTGGGCAGATTTTATGACGGAAAGGGGGATTGATTTTTCAGACTGGAATTTGCCGGTTGAAACCCCTGTTAGATATCTTGAAGATCTTGGAATTCTTGACGAAAAAACTATAGCTGTACATCTTATCCATGCGGATAAAAAGGATTTTGAAATACTTTTGCGTCACAATGTCCGTGTATGTATCTGTTTAAGAAGCAACTTTAATCTTTATAACATGATGCCGGATCTTGCAGGTATGCTTAAAGCCGGAATAAAGCCCTGTCTTGGTACAGACAGCGTGGCCAGTGCAGAATCATTAAGTATATTTGATGAGATGACTTTTGTATCAAAATCTTTTACCTCTATACCACCGGCTGAAATCCTTGCAATGGCAACAGTTAACGGCGCAAGCTCTTTAGGATTTGGTGAAATGTTTGGCTCTTTAACGCCGGGAAAGCGCGCTGCTTTTGTTTATGTACCGGTTGATGTATCGAGCAAATCAGGACTTCTGCAGGCTCTTGTTAATGCTGATTTCAAAGGGTCTTGCAAAACAATATTACAATAAATGCAACATCAATTTAAAAATAACATAGCAATTCCCACAGTCAATTTGGGCCGTATAGTTTATATGAACGTAGCTCCGGTATATTATGGCTTGGATAATGGCCTGAAACCTGACTGGCTGAATATAGTAAGCGCACCGCCTTCAATTTTGAATAATATGATGGTAAAAAATGATCTTGATATAAGCCCTGTATCATCTGTTGCTTATGCAAAGAATCAGGATGAATGGCTGCTTCTTCCCGACCTGTCAATCTCCTGCTTTGGAAGAGTTGTGAGTGTCATTCTTGTAAGCAAAAAGCCTTTCGAAAAGCTGACCAACAACAAAGTAATTATTACAGACAAATCTGCGGCCGCTGCAGAGCTGTTAAAACTTCTTTTTTCAATAAAAAGAGTAAAACCCGTATTCGAGACTATGCCGATTCAATGCCCTGATGAAATTAAAAAATCTGCGGACGCAGCACTTATTATCGGCGACAAAGCTTTAAAAGAAAAATGGGAATTACATTTTGATCATGTATTTGACCTTGGTCAGATGTGGCTGGAATTAACAGACCTGCCATTTGTTTTTGCATTATGGGCAGTACGAAAATCATTTACAGATAAACAACCTGAAGTCGTATCATCAATAATAAAACTATTTAATATCTCCAAAAAACAAGGAAAGAAGAATATAGAGGATATTGCAAAAAAAGCTTCAGAAATTCTTGGAATAGATATAGACATCTGCAAAAAATACTACGAGCTTTTGAACTACAATCTTGGGCCCCTGCAATTGAAAGGGATAAGAACTTTCTTCGATAAACTCTATCACGAAAAAATCCTTCCTCAAAAAGTACAGCTTAGATTTTTTGACAGTAAAAAATAAAATGCGCTCACCAGTTTGAAGTCACTGCCAAAACATGTCAAAAATTGGCATCCTTCATTTTGTAGTTTACACTTCTTCAACATTGACGGATGCTAAGGAACGTGGACGAAATAAGTTCCCCAACTATGCATCACAGATTCAGGCCACTTTTGCCCGATCTCAAATCACAAAAATATTGAAATAGCTCGCTATTCCATCAACTTTTGTGATCTGAGATCGAACAAATCTGACCCAAATCTGTGCGCCTACTTGTGGAAGTTAATTCGTTGTTACAACTGCTGAACTGCTTATAGAAAGTCTGCATTTTATCTGATTTTTGCAGATTTCAATATCAAAATTGTACTCACCAGGAGAAATAAATTTTTTAAACCTGAAATTTTCTATTATGTGAATTTCTTCGTTAATTCCATTTTTTTTTAATGCTTTTAAAAAAGCATGAATTATAAGACTTCCAGGCACAACTGGATTGCCAGGAAAATGCTCTGCATAAATTCTGTCAGATGGATCAAAATAAAATATCCCTTTTATGTTCATAAAAGGAAGGTGTAAAAATTGCGGATTTCACACAAATCAATGATGAGCCTGATTTTTTTAAAATTCATTGCACAACATCCTGAAGCCATCTGTTCTTTGGGTGAGTCCTTATTGTTCATTAGAAGTTGGAAGTGTAAAACCGAAAGTGCTTCCATGTCCAACCGTGCTTTTTACCCAGATTGTTCCTTTATGGAACTTAATAATATTTTTTGATATATTAAGGCCAAGCCCAACACCATCCATATGATCTCTAACACCCTTTGCCCGGTAATACTTATTAAATATAAGTAGCTGTTCCTCTTCAGGGATACCGGGTCCGTTATCAGATACGGAAAAATTCAACTTGGTACGGTTTTTATTAGACACTACTCGCAAAATAACTCTGCTTCCAGGATCAGAAAACTTAATGGCATTATTCAGAAGATTTGTTAAAACCCTTTGGAGGTGCTCAGGATCACCCATCATGCCGGGGATATCCGGAGCTAATTGTACTTCAACGCTTATCTTTTTGGTATCAGCTAAAGGTTTCAGTTGATGGATACACCCGGTTATAAAAGATGATATGTCAATGGGCAGTGCAATAATTTTGATGGCCCGTGATTCCAAACGCGAAACCTGCATAAGGTGATTCAATAAATTACAAATTCTGCCTATTTCAATACTTGCTATCTCAAGGAATTTCCTTTGCCTGTTGTTAATCGTCCCCATTACTTCTTCAATAATCATATTTACCGACTCACGAATCGAAGTCAAGGGAGTTCTTATCTCATGGCTCAGCATAGAGATAAAATCAGATCGCATACGTTCCTCTTCCATTAAGCGTAAAGTCATGTCGTTAAATGCTCCTGCCAATTCTCCGAATTCATCTTTAGAACGGATATTAACAGTCTTGCTAATTCTATCCTGCGAATGCGAAACAGACCTTATTCCCCTGAGGAGTTTTTTGAGAGGACGAATCATAGAATATGCTAAGAACAAAATTACAATTAAACAAACAACACTTGAAACCATCAGTCCAACCATGGCTTTACGAGCAGATTTCTGGCTGCTAGAATTTAGCGTCGTAGTCGCTAATGCAATATCATGCTCGTTTTTTGCACGAAGCTCTGAGATTATCTGTATCCATTCATTGGTTACAGCCTCATGGAGCCATAAAGAGGCTGATGATTCCTTTTCCCTTAAATTTTTAAATGTAGCAGAAAAATCTTGATAACTTTTATAAAGTTGTATCCACTCTTGATGGATTTCCATTCCCGAATGTTCCAGTTCCAGTATTTCGACTAAATTAACTTCAAACTCTTTTTGAGCCAGAACAAAATAATTAAAATAGTCATCTTTTTTTAGTAGATGATATTTTTTATCATTTTCCTCCATGCGAATCAGGTTCCCGATCATTTTTTTTGAATTCAAAGCTATTTTAGTGTTGTTACTAATAATGCCTTCTGATATATGCACAATTTTCTGAACATCCATATAAAGCAATATAATCGTTATATAAAAAATTATTACGGGAATAAAAAACCAAACAAGCAATTTGCTAATTATTCCAAAACGCAGTTTCATTTAAGTTCCGTTTTCAAAGGCTCCTGAAAATATATTAATAAATATCGGCAACAAACCACCTAAAATCAGACTTTTCCAGGGTAATTTCTGAACCGTAAGATGGGCTGATTTCAGAACCAGTTTTTAAAAATTATACCGGTTTTTGATTTTAATTGCCAGCTCAATTTGAAACGCTCACTTTAGGATTGAATAACTTGGAACGTGGACGAAATAACTTGAGTGTAACCAAAATAGAACAAAGTTATTGATTTTCGGGGATGGTTCCCCGCTCTGTGATATATGCGAGATATTGGTGGAATGTGCAAAACGATTCGA
>JABZFQ010000276.1 GCA_014237365.1 Desulfobacteraceae bacterium
ATCACAAAAGTTGAAGGAATAGCGAGCTATTTCAAGATTTTTGGGATTTGAGATCGGACAAAGGCGGCCTGAAGCTGTGATGCATAGTTGGGGAAGTTATTTCGTCCACGTTCCTAAGGCAATATTTCACCACGGAACACCACGGAGTTTCACTGAAAATTATAAACAATGAGTATTTTGATAATTCAGTGTAATTCAGTGGTGGACTATTAATAATTAAAGGAGAAAAAAATGTCTATAGAGCTCAAGCAAAATATAAAGGAACTTTATGTTAAATTAGAACATTTGAAGGACTATCTTTGACGTCGAAGAAAAATCAAAAAGACTAAAAGAGATTGAGGATCTGATTGCAAAAGACAGCTTTTGGGATAAACAAGAAGAAACTACATCAATTCTAAAAGAACGGGCATTGCTTACAACCAAGGTCGAAAGTTTTAACAAGCTTTTTAATGACCTTGAAGAATGTGAAATGCTGCTGGATATGGCCCTCGATGAATCAGACACAGATACCATCGAAGAAGTCTCCCTCCAAATCAAAGCAATAGACAAAGAAATCAGTAAACTTTCACTCGAGCTGATGCTTGATGAAGAAGATGATAAAAACAATGCTATTGTTTCAATCAATGCAGGTGCCGGCGGAACAGATGCTCAGGACTGGGCTGAAATGCTTTTCAGAATGTATATGAGATGGACTGAACGAAAAGGCTTTCAAGTCAAAACAATTGACTTTCAGCCTGGTGATGAAGCTGGAATTAAGGGTGTTACTTTTACGGCAAGCGGAGAATATGCATATGGATACCTTAAGGCTGAAAAAGGAATTCACCGCCTGGTTAGAATTTCTCCATTTAACGCTAGCCGAAAAAGGCAGACATCCTTTGCGTCCGTATTTGTTTGTCCTGAGCTTGATAAAACAATCGTTATAGAAATTGACGATAAAGACCTGCGCATAGATGTTTACAGGGCAAGCGGAGCCGGAGGACAGCATGTTAATAAAACAAGCAGCGCTATCCGTATTACACACCTGCCTACCGGGATAGTTGTCCAGTGCCAGCAGGAAAAATCACAGCATAGAAACAGAGAAATGGCAATGAAGGTGCTTAAAGCAAGACTATATCAAAATGAAAAGCAGAAGCAGGATGAAAAAAAACAAAAACTGCATGACAGCAAGGATGAAATAGCATGGGGCAGCCAGATAAGGTCATATGTCCTCCATCCTTACCAGATGGTCAAGGATCACCGGATAAATCTTGAAGTCGGCGACGTCAACAGCGTTCTTGATGGAGCAATAGACCCTTTCATAGAGGGGGTGCTTCTTTCGCGATAGCTTTATGAATCCTGTTGATATTATTAGCAAGTACTACCAAAGCGACTCAAGGGCATATGAGATTCTAATCCAACACGGCAAACAGGTCGCAAGAAAAGCTCTTGATGCCGCCAAAAAGGTGCCCCAATTAAATCCGGACCTTGATTTTATAAAAGAAGCTGCGATGCTGCATGATATCGGCATGGTTTTGACGAATGCCACTGAACTGGGCTGTAAAGGCAAAAATCCGTATATTTGCCATGGATATCTGGGCCGTGAGATACTAGAAAAGATCGGGCTTCCAAGGCATGCTCTTGTCTGCGAACGTCATGTTGGCGTGGGTATAACTATCGAAGATATTAACAATTATGCCCTTCCGCTGCCAAAGCGCGAGATGCTTCCTGTTTCAATAGAAGAGCAGATAATTTGCTTTGCAGACAAGTTCTTCTCTAAAAATCGGGATTCACTAAAAAAAGAAAAATCTGTTGAAGATATAAAGCAATACCTTAAACCCTATGGGCTTGAGAAGGTTAGAAGGTTTCAATCCTGGGTTGATCTGTTTGAGCGGACATAAGAAAAGAGCAGTGCCTGAAGTGGCTACCAACGTAAGGCGGGACAGCCTGCAATTTCAGTTAGTTGGCAATTCCTTAGATTTTGCTTGATTGTGGAATTGTCATAGAGTCAAAATGTCGGAAAATGTCCCGCTTTAAGTTGGTAGCCGCTCTGGCAGCATAAGCAAGAATTACATTTCATCTAAATTGCTCAAGGGCATTGAATAACCCATTAGAGTTGAAATCCGTGCTATTATTTCTTTTCCCTGTTTATTTTGTCCACGCATAGAAACTGGAACAGATAACGGACTTATTCTACCTTCGATATTTGTTATGGTTCCCTCTGACTCTTCAAGTGGAAGTGGAGGCAGGATTACCTCTGCGGCGGACAATAATCGTGAGCGATAAGGTGATTGAGCTACAAAGAGTTCAGCTTTAGAAAAAGAGTTTTTTATCGTCTGATCATGTTCAATATCTTCAGGAATATCTCCCATCAAATAAATTACACGAATATCTTTTGTAAGAGTTTTTTTCAGTATTTTGTATAAAGATAATCCTGGCTGCACAGGCAGATTTGTTTTCCAGGCATTTTCTAGTTTTTTGCATTCCTCAATATCATTTGCCGGCTTTTGTCCGGGGAAGAGGTTTGGTACAACGCCCATATTAAACAAGCCATGTCCATTGGATTTAAAAACAAGCGGAAAAAGATGCAAAAATCCCTGTCCGGACATTGAAAGGAGTTGTTCAAGCTGATTTGTATCCCACTTAAAAATTTCCTTTGAATAAAGAAAAGCGGTCGGCAACTCGTCCGAAATATCAGGTAATGTGTCATCCACAAAAGCAACTGTCGCCTTGTTCTTTCTTTGAGCGCGTCTGACAAGCGCATCGATTATTGGATATTGAGCAACGGGATTGTCAGAGGTGATAAGAATTTGTTTTGCGGTTTCAATAGTTCTATATTCAGCCGTAGTCGAAAACAGCGAAATAAATTCAGGGGAAATATCTATTTCAGATGGGCTATTGAAAAAATCGATATTTGAAGTTTTAAGTACAGCCCTTAGAAATTTCTGGAATAAATATGCTTCTTCATTTGTGCATGCTGGTGTTGCAATCCCTGCAAAAGATTCAGGGCCATATGTTTTTTGAAGCGTTTTGAGCCGCTGAACAACATGGGAAATCGCCTCATCCCATTCTACAGGAATAAATTGCCCATTTTGCTTGATCAACGGCTTATCCAGCCTTTTTCTTCCATTTGTATCTTTATATCTGAATTTTCCATCAATACAGAGATGGCCGTAATTTGGCTTTTTTTTCAGATCTGATGTTACTTTGACTAAATCATTGCCGATATAGTTTAATATCAAATTGCATCCACAGCCGCATACAGAACAAGTGGTTGGTGTGGTTTCAAGATGGAAGGGGCCTGGTTGTTTCTTTGTTTTTTCAATAAGGGCGCCTGTGGGACAGTTGCTTACGCATAAACCGCATGAAACACAATTGTCGTCGATTACAGGTCCGAAAAATGTTGCCTTGCCTTTTTGATCATATTCAAGTGGTTCCAACTTGATTGCATCTGAACACTGGTATTCAGAGCAATTACGCATGCATCGCCTGCAGTTGATGCATTTGTTCGGATCAACTATGATGTAGGAATGGGTTTCGTCTATTTCAAACTTTTTTTCCTGCCAGATTTCAATGTTTGCAATATCTACCCCATACTCTGTAGCATATTCTCTCAATTTGCATTCAAAGGCATCAATACATCCGCATGAAAGACATCTCTTTGCCTCTTGAACGACAGTTTTTTCTGAAAACCCCAAATCAACTTCTTCAAAGTTATTGCGCCGGGCGCCGGCAGGAAGTTCCGGCATTTTTGCCCTTGCTTTTTTTGCAAAACCAACGAAATTTTGTAAATCGACTTTATCAAGTGGCCCTTTGCTTATGTTAAAAGGCATTTCAGGGGATTTTACAGGCTTTTTGCGCAGGAAAAGATCAATGGAGAGAGCGGCTCGTCTGCCTGCACTAAAAGCTGACACCACTGTTTTGGGGCCGGTAAAGACGTCTCCTCCGGTAAAGACCCCTACTACATTTGTCTGAAGAGTTCCCGTGTGCGCAACAATTGTTCCCCAGCGTGTGGTTTCGCAATTTTGGCCAATTTCATCATTATGCAAACAAGACATTTCAGGTACCTGGCCGATAGCAGTTATTACAGTATCAGCATCAACTGTTTTTTCTGAACCAGATATAGGCGCCGGCCTGCACCTTCCGCTAGAATCTTTTTCGCAAAGCCTCATACTTATATATTCCATCTGTATTAACTTGCCGTTTTCACCAATAAGCCGTGAAGGAGCAACAAGTATATTTATTTCGATTCCTTCCTCTTCTGCAGCATCAACCTCTGCTGCAAGAGCCGGCATTTCTACTCTGGATCTGCGATAATATATTGCCACATCTTTTGCTCCCAGTCGGAGAGCGGTCCGTGCTGCGTCAATTGCGGTATTGCCGCCGCCTATAACAATGACTTTGTCACCAAGCTCAACCTTTTTAACAAGTGAAACATCGGTTAAAAACCTTGTGCCTTCAATTACGCCCCGAAGGTCTTCTCCGGGTATTCTCAGATTGCGGTAACCCCAACACCCGATGCCTAAAAAAATTGCGCTGTAACCTTCTGCAAACAGGCTGTCAAAGGTAAAATCTTTTTCTAGGGCCACATTGGTTTTCGTTTCAATCCCTAGTTGCAGGATTGATTCTATTTCAAGATCAAGTATGTGTCTTGGAAGGCGGTAATCAGGGATTCCATATCGTAATTGTCCGCCTAACTCAGGCATGGCCTCAAATATAGTCACTTCATGTCCCATTTGCCTCAGATAAAAGGCAGTGGAGAGCCCGGCCGGTCCTCCTCCAACCACGGCAACCCTGTAACCTGAAGGTTCGGGTAAACATACAATCAATTTCTTGTAATTATTTCTTTCGTAATCACCAAGAAAACGCTTTGCAAAATTAATACAAACCGGCTCGTCAACTCTTTTGCGCCGGCATTCGGTTTCACAGGGATGGGGACATATCCTTCCGATTACCAGGGGCATTGGGCAGCGTTCTTTAACGAGTTTTAATGCTTCCAGATATTGACCGTTTGCAATCAGCGCAAGATATCCCTGGATATCCACGTTTGCCGGGCATGTGAGGTGGCATGGGGCTACGCAGTCTCCATAGTGTTTTGACAGAATTAATTCTATTTTATTTTGACGGGCCTGGCGGACCCGTTCCGAATTGGTATCTATAACCATCCCTTCTTTGACCTTTGCGACACACGATGTAACCATACGATCGTGGCCCTCAATTTCAACTATGCATAAACGGCATCGTCCCAAAGGCTTAAGGTGTTCTTGATAGCAAAGGGTTGGTATCTTTATCCCTGATTCTTCTGCTGCCTGTAAGATAGTGGTATCAGGTTTTACCGCAGTTACTTTTCCGTTGATCGTAAGCTGAATTTTGTTTGACAAGCCGTACCTCCTATAAGTTCTATGGTATAGAAATTTCCATTTTTTAATCAATTTTATCAATAAGTTAAAAACTATCAGTACATAACGAACTGTTCGTAGCTGTTGAGCTGATAAGCTGTTGAGCTAAGGACTCGCACTATAGGGCGCTAATTTAATAGTATAGAATTTTCCATTTTATGCCTAATGAATTCGGTAACATAAAAGTGCCTAAAGTGAGCTAAAATGCCTAAAAAGAACACCCTTTCAAATCGGCACAACTTTAGGCGTCTGTCTCCAAGCTTTTGTTAAGCCTTAATAGCGGTTTTGACATAATTGTTGATGGAAATAATTTAATCTCTAAGCGACACCCAACAGCTTTTGCATATTTATTAAGCGTTGCAACAGACGGGGAATGTTGTTTGTTACCTCCACCGGCTTCGAGACGTGCTACAGATGGAGTTTTTGTGCCCATACGCTTTGCAACTTCGGCTTGAGTCAATCCAGCTCTTTTGCGAGCTCTAATTAATTCATCGAATAGTGTAAATTTATTCTCAAGTGAATCATATTCGGCTTTAAATACTGGATCTTCCATCCAGTTAGATACCATTTCATTATGTGTTTTCATGGCACCTCCTTCATTTTCCTTCGTGCAATGGCTAACTCTTTAGCCGGTGTTTTTTGGGACTTTTTTATAAAAGAATGGAGAATCATAACTTTAGAACCAACAACCGTACAAAAAAATGCTCTCCCAATACCTTCACGACCTTTTGCACGAATTTCAAACAATCCATCACCCATGGAACGTGTAAAAGGCATACCTAAATTGGGGCCAAATACAACTATTCGTTCTGTAATGCGGGCATAGACGGCACGGATACTAAGGAACGTGGACGAAATAACTTCCCCAACTATGCATCACAGCTTCAGGCCGCCTTCGTTCGATCTCAAATCACAAAATTATTGAAATAGCACGCTATTCCTTCAACTTTTGTGATCTGAGATCAAACAAATTCGACCCAAATCTGTGCGCCTACTTGGGGAAGTTAATTCGTCCACGTTCCTAACAGGCCATGAGTCAATTTCGTTTTGTACTTTTTCGTTGTAATAAATTATTCTCCAATGCATATTATTTATATTACCAAATATGTTAACTTAAAATCAAGAAAAAATTTAAGAATGGAGGTTCCTGAGGGGCGCATTCTCCAAAAGTGGGCAAAATGCATTTTATTCGATGACAAACTGAAACTTCTGGACAAACTATTCTTGAGTTGTTATGGGTTGCTGAAAAACTTTATCAAAAGGAGTTCAGCCATGTCAAATGACCCGAATACAAAAAAAGAAGCTAGCAGTTGCCCGATCTCAAATCACAAAAATATCGAAATAGCCTGCTATTACATCAACTTTTGTGATTTGAGATCAAACAAATTTGACCCAAATCTATGCGCCTACTTGTGGAAGTTATTTCGTCCCTGTTCCTTAAGCTGTTCGGCAGCGAGGCGGAGGATTTATATTGGAGAATTAATTACAGAAATATTTCGGATTCAATTACTTATTCGTGTAAAGTTATGTTCCTTTGTGGCTTTAGTGGTAAAAAATGTGTTTATTCTTTCTTGACAAGACTACCTTTTAAGGCTAATAATTAGCCATAAAAGCATATAAATCGACTAATCATTAGCCTTAAATCATTTCCGGATATAGAGATGCCGAATGGTTGAACAAGAAATAGAAAGAAAAATCGAAGACTTCAGGAATCTTGGCATTCCCAAGTATATCCCGAGGGAGAGCAGGCTTCAACTGGTTGATAACATGGTGTCAACCGTTATTGGCGCGCGCAGGGTCGGCAAAAGCTTTCGGGTGTTGCAGGCAGCAGATGAGATGATTTGTCATCAGGTTATCAAGTCGATTGATCAGGTATGCGTGATGGATTTTGACAATCCTGTCTTATCAAACATGAAGGCCACTGATTTGTCGCTGATTCAGAATACATTTCTGAAGCTCAACCCTGAATTTGAACTGAATACCCCGCTGCTCTTTATTTTGGATGAAATCCACAAGGTCCCAGGATGGGAAGAATATGTCGTAGATTTGTCCAGAAATCCCAATTGGAAAGTGATTGTTACGGGGTCGTCTTCCAAGTTGTTAAAGTATGACATTGCAACTGAACTTCGGGGTAAAGCAATTTCTTCTACGGTATATCCTCTGAGTTTTGTTGAGTTTTTGAAATTCAGGGAGTTCAGGTATAAAACGAGTTCGACAAAAGGCCAGGCCGAAGCAAGAAGAATGTTTGACGAATACTTGAAATGGGGCGCCTATCCTGCCATAGTCAATCTTGAAGAATATACAAAGGAGGCGTTGCTGAGAGAGTATTTCGACACCATGATTCTCAAGGACATAATACAGCGATATGATGTGAGCAAACCTCAACAGTGCATCCATCTATATAATTATTTGCTTTCGAATATCAGCAAAGCTCATACCCTTCAGAGCGTTTTTCAGTATCTAAAACTGGGCGGATTCAGTACAAGCAGGGATGCTGTGAGAGGGTATATAAATTGGGCCGAAGATTCATGGCTCTTGTTTATGGTTCCCATCTATTCAAATTCCCTCAAAGAGCAGGAAAGAAACTACAAGAAGATTTACGCAATCGACTGGGCTTTGGCCAACAAGAACAGCCTTATTTGGGATGGTTCTTATTCGAGAGCGCTTGAAAACATGGTCTTTATCCATATTTATTCAAGATGGCACAGAGTTCATTATTCTTTGACCAGAAAAAAACGGCAGGAGGTGGATTTCATCGCAGTGGACAGCAACGGTCATCCTGTTATGGCGCTACAGGTCTGTATTGATATAAGTCAAGAAGATACTGTGAAGCGGGAGTTGGAAGCAATCGTCACGACCTCAAAGTATTTTGGTATCAAAGAGAATTTCATAGTAACATATAATCAGGAAAAGGATTTTTACGAACAAGGGATTTCTGTAAAAGCCATACCTGCCTGGAAATGGATGCTGAATTTAGCCTAAGCTTTCAGGTTGTTATATTTGGTGCGAATTGAAGTTTGTCATCATGTTTATTCAATAAAGCTGGGCAAAATCGCTTATTCCGGAAAGCCGGAAATTATCAAAAACGACAAGGATAAGGATTCGCCCAAAAATAAATTTACATTTTGATGCGCCGATCCATCCCGCATGACTGCGTTGCTCGTCGGTTAAATAGCCTTTTCGCCCTCCTCGCGCCTTGTAATGTAAATTTATTTTTGGGCGAATCCTAAGCTGAGAGAACTGTTTTTATAAAAGCAATAAGCTGCCTTATTCAACGATCTAAATAAAACAATAAGTAACGCGGTTCACCGGAGACAAATATTTGACAGGATAACAGGATTAAGAAACGGGGACGAAATAACTTCCCCAACTATGCATCACAGATTCAGGCCACCTTTGCCCGATCTCAAATCCCAAAAATATCAAAATAGCTTGCTATTCCATCAACTTTTGTGATTTGAGATCGAACAAATTTGACCCAAATCTATGCGCCTACTTGGGGAAGTTGATGACTTCATCATTAGTGACATCAAAAAATAAACATGAAAGAGTAAATGCAATATGACCGGGGAAAAAGATAAAAACTCACTTGATGAATACCGAAAAATAAAGAGCGAAATGCTTTTTGATAAGGTCAACAAAATTTTTCGGGAGAATCCGGATAATTACATCCAAAAACTGGAAGAGATTGGTTTTGATTATCATGAGGAAGAAGATTACGAAAAAATCGAAGAGGACGATGCCACCCCCCAAAATGATCGTCAAGAATATTTGGTGGCATACTTTGATGGAAAGCACGAATTATGTGAAAAGACGTTACGAGCCTTCTTGCAGGAACACGAGTCAGCGCATCCAAATTATCCTTTGATCAGGAAATATTTCAAGGCAGCAAATCAAAGGCTTAAAGATCTTTTACTGTTTGGTCTCGATCAAGATCCCATTAATATTGATCTTTTGAATGATCTTTCCTTTTTCCATGAATTCCGAAACATTTTGGAGGAGCTGGTTAACCGCTTTATATCTGCCTGCCGGCAAGAGAAAAATCTATTAAATTTTAGTGAGATAGTACAGGATTTTTATTATGCAACCGAACCAGATAGTTACGATGCTTTATCCAAATTGAAGGAATTATTTCCACCTGATACAGAAAAAGGGGAAAATATCGAATTTGTAGTTGTTGAACTTTTGAGAAACAGGAATGAATCAGGGCATATCGAGTTTTAAAACCGTAAAATGAAAAAGATGGGTTAGGATTCGCCCAAAAATAAATTTACATTTTCAGGTGTCGAGGCACTCGCATGACAAGGCGCGAGGAGGGCGAATAGCGCTGCTATTTAACCGACGAGCAACGCAGTCATGCGGGATGTCGGCGCATCAAAATGTGAAGTTATTTTTGGGCGAGTCCTTAGTATTCTTCATAAAAAAGTCCTTCACAGCTTGAAGGATTTTTTAAACGAGCCTCAATATCTACACCAAAAAAATCCGCTGCTGGTTGGAATATTTCAGGATTATCAGTCTGAACCTTTCGTGCTATTTCAATAACGATATCAAGACCATTTTTTGTTATTTTTCCCAAAGGCTTTCTGCATTCTCCATGGGTCACGCCAAGAATTGCCATAAGGACTTTTATGCCCAAAGGATTTCTTGCCCTGAACGCCACCTCTCCATAAGGCGTCATCTCTTTGGTTTTAACAGTAACCAGTTTAAATAGCGGTTCTAATGCCGATAACAGTTTTTTGGCCTCGTCCTGGTTATTTTGCTCAAGGAACTTAACCATTTCAGAAACAGTTTTTGGGGCAATATTTGAAACAACGGAAATAACCCCGGCTGCTTTTATCTGCGGATCAACCATCATATCATATGTCATCCCATCATCACCGGATAAAATGGTAAAATTATTTCCGCAACAAGCCCTGGTATGTCTCATATTTTTTATATTTCCAGTTGCCTCTTTAACTGTATTAACATTTCCAAACTCCTTGTTAAGGAGAGCCAAATCTTCAGGCAAAAGCTGTGTGCCTGTTCTGCCAGGAATTACATAAGGAATAATTTCAACATCCGGAAAAGCTCTGGCAACCGGCCCAATATATTCTTTACGTATTTCAAGTGAGCTTGGGCCGTTATAATATGGGTCCACAAGTAATACGGCATCAACGCCAACACCAACAGCATGCTTAGTCGCCCCAAGGGTTTCATTGGTATTGTTACTTCCAGTACCTGCTATACAAATACATTTACCTTTTGTTTTTTTTGCAATATTCTCTATAACTTTATTGTGCTCATCCCATGTTAAAGAGGGGCTTTCGCCTGTTGTCCCAACAGCCAAAATTCCCGTTATGCCGTTTTTTATCTGGAAATCTATCAGCTTATCAAGATTTTCATAATCAACGGCAAAATCATTAAATGGCGTTATAAGTGCTGTGAAAGATCCTGTTATCATGACAATCTCCTTGTGAAATTAATTATCTGAAAGTCTATATAATATTAAAAAATTATATAACTATGTCAAGAAAAAATATTTTCTTGAATTTACATTTCGATAAAAATTGATGTTATATTGACTTCAATTCGTTTTTACTTGACAATATTTTAGTGCCATAATAACTCAAAATACAGAAATTTAAAAACTCATTTTTATATAATATTTATCTGAAACAAACCCGCTATGGTTGAGCGGATATTTTTTTAAATAAAATTTTTAAGGAATAAATTATGCCAAAAGCAAAAAATGTCGAAGAATATATTGCTATGCATCAGGCCGGCATAGCTGCAAATCCGGATTGCGGAACATCTCACTATAACCTTGCAGTAGGCCTTATAGGGCAGAAAAAATTTGATGAAGCCGAGAGAGAACTGCAAGCCGCTATAGATTGTAGTCCAAGCCTGGCCGAAGCTTATGTACAACTTGGAGGAATTTGCTTGAAGCGTGGTGACCTGGACGGCTGTCTCGCATACAATAAACAGGCAACCAAGGCAAGGGCTGGATTTTTCGAGGGTTTCGGCAATATAGGCTTTGTTCATCTTCAAAGGGGGGAGGTGGAAGAAGCTATTGCGTCCCTTAAAAAAGCTATTTCTTTCAATTCCAAGTTTATTCAGGCTCATTCTACATTAGCAAGCGCTTATTTAATGTCGGGCTTGATTGATGAAAGCATAGAGACCAATTTAAAAGTAATTGAACTTGGTCCTGATTTTGCAGTTGCTTACAACAATTTAGCAATAGCGTATTTGGAAAAAGGTGACTATGACAAAGCCGTTGAAAATTGCGATAAAGCAACCAAATTAGGTTATGAGGTAGCTCCTGAAATTCTAAAACAAATTGATAAGTACAGATAGTGCACCTTAAATTAAGGAACGTGGACGAATTAACTTCCACAAGTAGGCGCACAGATTTGGGTCGAATTTGTTCGATCTTAGATCACAAAAGTTGAAGGAATAGCGAGCTATTTCAATATTTTTGAGATTTGAGATCGTACAAAGGCGGCCTGAAGCTGTGATGCATAGTTGGGGAAGTTATTTCGTCCACGTTCCTAATTAAGCGGCCCTAAGGATTCGCCCAAAAATAAATTTACATTTTCAGGTGTCGAGGCACTCGCATGACAAGACGCGAGGAGGACGAATAGCGAGCTATTTAATCGACAAGCAACGCAGTCATGCGGGATGGATCGGCGCATCAAAATGTGAAGTTATTTTTGGGCGAATCCTAAGTATTGGGGCCGCATTTTTTTTGACTTAATAAAAAATGCCCGCTAAAACTCAATTCAAGTACTATCTTCAAAGTAAAAAATACGTTATAGATGAAAAAACCGATATCTGGTCATTACCAATTCCATTAAGCATTAAAAAGCAGCAGAAAGCTGAAGGGATTTTTGTGACTTATGGAGAATATTTTTATGCTGTCCGCTCTTTTTTGGAAAAAGACGAATTTAAATCTATTACTTCTGCAATTTCTCAACATTTAAATCAAAATATAAAGCCCGATGAAATACAAGAAATACGTATCTATTTGGAAAAACATGGTGAATTTTACCATCCCGCAAGAATTGAAACCAATATTAATGGATCAGGAATCCTTTTTGTATTAAACGCTGCCATATCAAGTACAGGCAAAGGTTTTATTAAAAGGGAGTTCGATATTCTAAATAAACTCAACAATGAGTTTTCGTTTTCATTTATTCCAAAAATTTATAGCCAGGGTGAAATATGTATAAAAAATAAAAACCTTGAAATCAGCATGTTTTTGGGGGAATGGTTCAAAGATTTTAATGAATTTCATATTTCCCAAAATAAATATAAACAAGCCAAAACAGATTCAAGCATAAAAATAGTTGTATGGGACCATGAAAAAGGAAACTTTTTCCTTTCAGATGATGAAACTCTGGAACTATACAGCCAGGTAGCCATGATTTTAACCTGCTACTATAATGCTGAGACTTTTGAGCAAATATTTCCCTGGCATCATGCGGCAGGAGATTTTGTCATAAAACTTCAAAAAAACAATATGGAGACAAAGCTCATTACAGTCAGGCAATATGCACCAATGCTTGAAAATAAAAATGAATTCGCAAAAAATAACACAGATAATGACATTTATTTAATGCTTGAAGCTATGCTTGTATTTTTTCTTAATCTTTCGATAAGAACCCGCCTTGACAGGCTTGATGGCGTTGGAGAAATAGTTTGGTCAGATAATATTGCCGTTGAGGGAACGCTAAAAGGCTTTTTAAAGGGTCTGTCCCAAATATCTTGCAATAATTTAATTTCAGATACCCCTGCAGCTGATTTCATAGACTATATTTCATGCTTTTCAAAAACAGATTTGCTTGAACTATGTAATTCCATAGTTAATACATATAATCCAATGACTCCGGAACTGTCTGTAATAAAACGAAATTTAAAAAATCATGTTGATCTACTTTATGATTGTCTCGTAAAAAGCTTTTTACGAGACAATTATTGATTCAAAAAAAATTCTGATAATTTTTACGAGACATCTATAATTGATGCATTTTCGACAAAGAACAATTTCAAAGCCAGTCAGTTTCTCAGGCGTGGGTATACACTCAGGGAAAAAAGTTAATCTGACAATTAAGCCGGCACCTGTTAATCATGGAATTAAATTTGTGAGAACTGATCTCACTGATAAACCAAGCGTTTCCGCTCATTTTAATATGGTTGTGGATACAAGTCTTGCAACTGTCATAGGTTATGATGGTTTTATTGTCTCAACAATAGAGCATATTATGGCAAGTTTTGCAGGCTTTTCAATTGATAATGCAATTGTTGAGCTCAATGCCTATGAGCTCCCAATAATGGATGGAAGTGCCGGCCCTTTTATTTCATATATAAAAACCGCAGGGATAGAGGAACAGCTAGGCCAAAGATATTTTTTTGTTGTAAAGGAGCCTATTGAACTTGAAGAAGATGGAAAATTTGTTGGTGTCTATCCGGCATCAAAATTTAAAATTACATGCACAATATATTATGATCATCCGCTAATAAGAGAACAATCATATTCCATTGATGTGTCGGATCAAGTTTTTGAAAAAGAAATATGCAGAGCCAGAACTTTTGGTTTTCTTCAAGAAGTTGAATATTTAAAAAAGTATGGCTTTGCGCGTGGAGGTTCGCTGGATAATGTCATAGTGCTTGACGAGAAAGACATATTAAACAAAGATGGTTTGCGCTTTCCGGATGAGTTCGTAAGACATAAAATTCTCGACTGCATAGGCGATTTTTCTCTTCTTGGTATGCCGGTTTTAGGCCATGTTATAGTAAATAAATCCGGCCATTCCTTCAACCATGCTTTTCTGAAAAAATTTTTCGAAAACAAGAAGTCATGGGAAACACGCATAATCCATGATATTAATGAATCAAAATCACTTGCCGTTTAATTGTGTATCCTAATATTGTAACACAACTTATGTTCACAGTTCACAGTTTTTTTTAATCCAAAAAACACCTTAAGGAACGTGGACGAATTAACTTCCCCAAGTAGGCGCACAGATTTGGGTCGAATTTGTTCGATCTCAGATCACAAAAGTTGAAGGAATAGCGAGCTATTTCAATATTTTTGGGGTTTGAGATCGGACAAAGGCGGCCTGAAGCTGGGTACACAATTCTTTCCAACATTATTATGAGGAATAACAGATTTAAAAAGCCTAACTCCTTTATTTCAGAAGATAAACGAAAAAGGCGTAAAAGAGAAGGCATTTTGATTGTTGTCATAATTGCCATTGTTGCAGTTTTGACTTTTGCTGAAAGCAGGATTGTTTATTTTGGAGCCGATATCCCAATTTCCAACACAATCCTTATGTTCATTCTGATCAATATCAATTTGCTATTACTTATTTTATTGATATTTCTTGTATTTAGGAATCTGGTAAAGCTTCTTTATGATAGAAAACGTAAAGTCATGGGAGCAAAGCTACGTACGAGACTTGTTGTTGCATTTATATCGCTTACTCTTCTGCCGACCATTGTTCTGTTTTTCTTTTCGATCAATTTTATTACAACCAGCATTGAGTTCTGGTTTGACGTACCTGTCGAGCAAGCTCTTGAAAAATCACTACTTGTAGGAAGAAGTGTTTATAATCATGCAGAGGAAAATAATCAGTTTTTTATGGAAAGAATATCGTATCAGATTAAGACTAAGCAATTTTTAGATCCAAAAAATAAAAGTTCTCTTTCCCATTACATTCAGGTAGTTCAACGGTCATTTAATTTCCATGCTATAGAAGTATATAACATAAATTTAGAGCGTATTACATTTGCTACGGCTCCAGAACTGAAAAATGATGAATCTTTTGGAGTTGTTTCAGCTGATAACCTTCGGAAAGACTTTGAATCAAAAAATGTAATATCAGTTTTTGAAAACATTAATACCGGCGAGTTAATAAGAACTATCGGGACAGTTCCTTTTGGAGTCAAACATAAAGATGCTGCGGCATTTGTTGTGTTAAATATTCTTATCCCTTCGGATCTTTCAGAAAATATGGCTTCTATTTCAAGAGGTTTCGAGGAATACCAGCAGATAAAATTATTAAAAAAACCTATTCAGATTACCTATTATATCAATCTTTCAATAGTGGCATTGCTTGTTGTCTTTTGTGCAGTATGGTTTGGTTTTTATCTGGCTAAGACAATTACAATACCAATTATGGAACTTGCTGAAGGCACTCGAAGGGTTGCGGAAGGAGATTTAAGGGTAATTATAGGAGCTGTGGCTGATGATGAAATAGGAAGTCTAGTTAATTCATTTAATAAAATGACAAGGGATCTCAGAAGCAGCAGGGAACAACTGGAACTTTCCGCACGAATGCTTCGTGAGCAGAATGTGGAAATTGAAGAAAGACGGCAGTACATGGAAATTGTCTTAAAGAATGTTTCTGCTGGTGTAATAACTCTAGGTGCCAATGGATTTATTTCTACAATTAACAAGTCTGCTGAAAAGATGCTGAATCTTAAATCGGAGGACATATTAAACAGAAGCTATAAAAAGCTGTTAAAAGGACGATATCTTGGCGCTGCAATAGAACTGATAGAAAATCTTACCCGTTATCATGAAGATCATGTCGAGCTTCCTTTAAAACTTACAATAGAAGGGAGACCACGCAGCTTTATGATACATGTTAATGAACTCAAAGATAATTCCGGAAACCATATGGGTATAGTTATGGTCTTTGATGATTTGACTGACCTTGAGAAAGCGCAGCGAATGATAGCGTGGCGTGAAGTTGCTCGCAGGATTGCCCATGAAGTAAAAAATCCTCTAACTCCAATTACGCTTTCAGCTCAAAGACTTAAACGCAAATATTCAGAAAAGATAAATGAACCGATTTTTGAGGAATGCACTCAAATGATAATTGACCATGTTGATATGATTCGAAATCTGGTAAATGAGTTTTCTACCTTTGCAAGATTCCCAACTGCAAATCCTGAACCCTGTGAATTGCCGCCAATAATCGAAGAATCTGTAGCACTTTACAAAGAAAGTCATCAAAACATTAATTTCAAGGTTATAATTTTAGATAAGATTCCGAGTATTAATCTTGATCGTCAGCAAATAAAGCAAGCTATGATTAATTTGGTAGACAATGCAATCGTTGCAATTAAGAAACAGGGTAATATTGTTATAACTTTGGCTCATGACCCTATATTAAAGATGGTGAGAATAGAGGTCTCTGATGATGGGGCAGGTATTTCTGATGAAGATAAAACACGCCTCTTTGAACCTTATTTTTCGACAAAAAAGTCTGGAATGGGTTTAGGGTTAACAATTGTCAGTACGATAATTGCTGATCATAATGGCATGATACGCGTACAGGACAACCAGCCCAAAGGAGCTAAATTTGTAATTGAACTACCAGCGACTTTAGTCGAGTAGTTGACGAACGAGCAACCGGTAACGAGCAGTGAGCAGGTGAGTAAGATTTTCACTTTCTTACCTATGCAACGAGCAACCGGCAAAAGGAGCTATACAAAATGTTCCCATCTATTTTAATTGTTGATGACGAGCCTTCCATACTTCAATCTTTAAGCGGTCTGCTTACTGATGAAGGATTTGAGATTGAAACGGCTACAAATGGATATGAGGGATTAAAGATGGTTGAAGAAATATCTCCGGATCTTGTTTTGCTTGATATATGGATGCCTGGTATTGATGGTATTGAAACCTTAAAGGAGATAAAGAAAAATTATCCAACTATTCAGGTTATAATTATAACTGGTCACGGGACAATAGAAACAGCCGTAAAAGCAACAAAGCTTGGAGCATACGACTTGATAGAAAAACCGCTTTCCATAGATAAAGTTATTGTTACAATTAACAATGCACTTAATTTCAGACGACTTGAAGAAGAAAACAGGTATCTGCGCAAAAAGACGATTGAAAAACATTCAATAACCGGCAATAGTCCTCCAACTAAGATACTGAAAAAACAGATAGCGCTTGTTGCCCCTGCTGATACATGGATACTAATAACAGGTGAGAATGGTACAGGGAAGGAACTGGTAGCCCGGACCATACATCAGTTGAGTTCCCGTGTCGATTACCCTCTTATAGCTGTAAATTGTGCAGCAATTCTTGAGGAATTAATAGAGAGTGAGCTCTTCGGTCATGAGAAAGGCGCTTTTTCAGGAGCAACATCAAAGCAAAGAGGCAAATTTGAATTAGCTAACAACGGCACTATATTTCTGGATGAAATAGGTGATATGAGCTTGAAAACTCAGGCTAAAATTCTTCGTGTCTTACAGGAACAGCAATTTCAGAGAGTCGGAGGAGGCAGAACATTAAGTGTTAATGTAAGAGTAATAGCTGCTACCAACAAGGATCTTGAGCAAGAGATTAAAAAGGGTAATTTTAGAGAAGATCTTTATTACAGGCTGAATGTGATACCTGTTGAAGTTCCACCCTTAAGGGAGCGTTCTGAAGATATTCCTTTACTTGTTGAAATATTTTTTGATGAATGTGCCAGACAGAATCGAAGTACAAAAAAAAGCATGACAGCAGAAGCAATTAAAGGAATACGCGCTTATTCGTGGCCTGGAAATGTCAGAGAGTTGAAAAATCTTATTGAAAGGATGGCAATAATGGTGGAGGGCGATATTATAGAGGCGTCTGATATCCCCAACGCTTATAAGCCGGTAACTATGGAAAAGACAAGGTCTTTCGAAGAACAGTTTTTTTTAATAGATTACTTAAAGGATGCTAAAAGAGCCTTTGAAAAAGCATTTATTCAAAGAAAACTTTTACAGAATAAGCATAATATTTCTAAAACAGCAAAAGCAATAGGTGTGAAACAGAGTTATCTTAATAAAAAAATAAAGTAACCCTTCACGGAACATTGAAATTGGAAATTTGGCCTTCATGATATACCTCGAAGGGTCACAAATAACGATTTTTCGGTGCAGCAATAAACATCAATAGCAGTGTTGCTCAGATTTGCAATCGCTTGCTATTCCGCGCCTTCGCCCTTGCTCTTGATGTTCATTGCTCACCGAAAAAAGCGCAGTTTGCAATCTTTTGGAGGTATAGCTGCCAAGAAGGACAGGAGAGGCGTTTGTCCTTGATTTTGGACATTGTTGTCACTGCCCTGAAAAAACTCTGCATTATACCACGTATTATTCATTCCAATATTGAGGTGAAAAAAATGGCCCCGTTAGCTAAAATGTTAAATGAAAAATCAGATGGAAAATTTAGTTATGCAGATTATTTCTACTGGTCTGATGATGAGAGATGGGAGATAATAGAAGGTGTGGCCTATGATATGTCTCCTGCGCCTGCGAGAGAGCATCAGAGATTGTCCGCAATTATTTTCGCTAAAATATATAATTTTGTATCTGGCAAAGAATGTGAAGTTTATTTTGCTCCTTTTGATGTACGACTTACAAGCAGTCAAGATGAGGCCGATGAAGAGATAGAAACAGTTGTGCAGCCGGATCTTGTTGTTATATGTGACCAAAATAAGCTTGATAAACGGGGATGTCTTGGTGCGCCCGATATTACGGTCGAGATATTGTCTCCCTTTACATCCTATAAAGATCAGACCGAGAAACTGCTGCTTTATGAAAAGCATGGCGTCAAAGAATATTGGATTGTTAATCCTGATGCAAAGTATGTCATGATCTATCACCTTGAGGGAGTAAAATATGGTAAGCCGGAATATCTGACTGAAAAGGATATTCTTAAAAGCAAGGCTCTTGAAGGGCTCAAAATAGATTTGTCTGAGCTCTGGGCATAATCCAAAAAAAAATGAACATCCAAAGCTGAATTTGCAGGCTATCCCGCCTTACGTTGGTAGCCTCAAACCTATTTTGGAAAATTCGCGCACCAACGGCGCAACAAGCTCATTCAAATTTGATTTGAGTGTAACCAAAATAGAACAAAGTTATTGATTTTCGGGGATGGTTCCCCGCTCTGTGATATATGCGAGATATTGGTGGAATATGCAAAACGATTCGAACCTCCGGAAAATCCGGCCCAATGTATTCGGCAATATCCCGTATGGGCAGGCCCCTGTGCCTGCCCTGATAATATGCAACCACAGGGCGGAAGGGCAACCACAGGCGTTGCCCCTACGTTATTTGAAAACGAATCGTATCACATAATAGGGAACCATCATCAAGATGGCATTGTTTTATTTTGGTTACACTCAAGTTATTTACTTAGAGCCTATTTCAGTAGGCCATGTACACATGGTTCGTGCCCTTCCAACAGGCCTTTTGGGTCGCGCTTAGTCGCCTACTGAAATAGGCTTTTAATGCCTGAACGAAAATCCCTCTTTTTGTCATTTCGACCGAAGGGAGAAATCTTGGATGTTAAAAACTCTCTGAGTATCCCTGTGAAATGCTCTTTCTACTTGACAATCATCTTTTTTAAAGGTATCCTTTAAAAATGATGTATAAAAAGAGATTGATCAAGCAAAAAATAGACCGGCTTTTGGATATGTTCCCGGTTGTTGCCATTATTGGTTCACGGCAATGTGGAAAATCAACACTAGTTAAAAATATTCGTCCAGATTGGAAATACTATGATCTAGAAAGACCAGATGACTATCAACTGATAACAAGTGATTCATTAGGTTTTTTTGCCAGGCAAAGTGAAAAAACTATTATTGATGAGGCCCAGCAATACCCGGAATTATTCAAGGTATTAAGAGGTGTCATTGACCAGGACAGAAAAGCAGTGGGCAGGTTTCTGCTTACCGGGTCAAGTTCGCCTGAAATAGTCAAAGGGCTGTCCGAAAGCATGGCCGGGCGAATTGCAACCGTTGAACTTTGGCCTTTTAAGGCAGCAGAATTTTATGACAAACCTCTTTCGCAAATTTACTCCCTGCTTTCTCAGGATAGACCGGATTTAGATCGGATTTCAGGCTTAAAACCGGAGTTGGATGTCAAGCAGATATACGACCATTGGCAGTTAGGCGGTTACCCGGAGCCCAGGATAAAAGGTTGTGATACTACGGAGTTTCACGGTTTATGGATGGATGAATATTTCTCGGATTATATCAGGAGAGATATTCAACGCCTTTTCCCCAGAATCAACCCTCATAATTTTCGTCTTTTTATCCGGACTCTGTCCTTTTACTCCGGCAAAATTATTAATCAGTCAGACATAGCCAGGGCATTAGAAGTCAGCTCCGTTACCTCAAAAGAGTATCTGGAAATAATTCATAATACATTTATATGGCGCAATCTGAGAAGCTATGGAAAAAATAAATTAAAGAAAGTGCAAAAGATGCCCAAAGGTTTTTTCCGTGACCAGGGAATACTGCATCATCTCTTGAAAATTAATGGTCTTGATAACTTATTAATCCACCCTGTGGCAGGTTTTTCATTTGAATCTTTTGTTGTAGAAGAAATTATAAGAGGCTTTCAATGCACATTAACAGCAGGTATTGATTTTTATTTTTACAGAACCAGGGACAAATCGGAAATAGATCTTATTATAGACGCTCCTTTTGGCGTTATTCCAATTGAGATCAAACTGGGCCATAAAATTAAAAAAGGGATGCTGACGGCATTGAACAATTTTTTAAAAGATACTAATGCTCCTTTAGGGATATTAGTAAATAACTCAGACAAAATTGAATTCCTGACCGATAATATTATGCAAATTCCGGCCCAATATTTTTGAAAATTTCCCCTTTGTGAGCTACTTGGATCTTGGGGTTGGTGGAGAAAAATTGGGGGGATAATATGAGGATAATCCTCCTATAGACTTTCAGCTAATTCAATAGTATAGGAATTTCCATTTTATGGTCAATGATATCAAAATATTATTGATTGGGAATGGTTTCATGATTATTATAGAGACATGAAACAAACGCCAATTCAGATGCA
>JABZFQ010000180.1 GCA_014237365.1 Desulfobacteraceae bacterium
AGCTGCGTTGGTTTGATCAGCCTTGAGCAGTTTTCTCTACTCACTTGGCCTGATTTTTTAACAACCAAGCCGGAAGCAACATTGATGGCCACCATTAAAAACCATAATTAGAATTGCTGATACAGCTTCGCGTCTTTGTATACAGCTCTGCATAAAAACAGCGCTATTCCAGCAAACTGGTGAGCAATAATGGAAATTCTGCGAATTTATTAAAATTCACCTTGAACTTTTTCAAGTCTGTGATAGGTCTTATTATTTTTGAAGTTCTCTTACTATCTCCGCCTATAGGTTATAGTCATATAAAAAATGTCCCTAAAAGCCCCTTTCATTATTTTACTCATAACTTCTATTCTGGTTTTGGCCTCATGCAGGCTGTTTAACCCTAAACCGATTCCCTGTGTGCAGAAAACTATTCCTGATAAATTTTCAGTTTTTACAACCAGCGCAGCACCGGAACAAAAGTGGTGGGAAACGTTTCATGATTATGAGCTTAACGCACTTGTTGAAGAGGCTCTCTCTAACAACATGAACTTAAAACAGATCTGGGCAAGGCTTAAGCAGGCCAGAGCTACGGCAATTCAGGCTGGTGCGTACCGGTATCCAGCCCTGACAGGTACTGCCGGAGCCACACATTCCAGGAAAAGGACTAAAAACAGATCAGCGTTAACCAGTACATCAGAGAACTACTCTCTCGGACTTTCCACCAGCTATGAGCTGGATCTTTGGGGACGTGTCAGGGCTGAACAGGAGGCAGCAATCCTCTCGGCGGAAGCCAGCAAACAGGATCTTAATGCTGCAGCTATAACTCTGGCGGCTGAAGTAACCAACCGTTGGCTTCAGATCATTGCCCAGCGAACGCAGAAACATCTCTTAAACGAACAGCTAAAAACCAACAAAACTTTTTTGGAGCTTATCAATCTCAGGTTCAGGCATGCCATGGTTTCGGCATTAGATGTATATCAGCAGCGGCAGGTGATTGACCAGCTTAGGGCGCAGATACCACTGATAAAAGCCCAGGAAAGCAGACTCATGAACGAATTGTCAGTACTTCTTGGAAAAGCCCCTCGAAGTCCGCTGATAATTTCAAGACCTGACTTGCCAAAACTGGAGCCCATGCCGTCCACAGGAATACCGGCAGACCTTCTGGAAAACCGCCCGGATATTAAAGCCGCACAGTTAAGGCTTCAGTCTGCCGGCTGGAATGTATCATCCGCACGGGCAGACAGGCTTCCGTCTCTTACCCTCTCAGCCAGGGCTGTCATCGAAAATAAGCGCCTTGATCTTCTTCTTGATAACTGGCTACTCAGTCTTGCTGCAAATTTGACTGTACCTGTTTTCGATGGAAACCGGCGTGCCTCTGAAGTTGATCGAACCATGGCCATGAAAGATGAAAACCTTGCAGCCTATCGGCAAATCATCCTGACGGCCATAAGGGAAGTTGAAGATACGCTTGTTACTGAAGCCAGGCAAAAAGAGCACATATTGGAACTAAAACAGGTAATCCACACAGCTCGAAAAGCTTTAGCCCAGGCAACTCTTCGTTATCGCAATGGACTCAACGACTATCTTCCTGTGCTTACCCAAATTTTATCCGTGCAGGATCTGGAACGTAATTTAATCGCTCAGCGGACGACTCTTTTGATAAATCGTATAAGTTTATACCGCTCTCTTGGTGGAACATGGACTGATGACCTGATACGTCAGAAGGGTTCGAGTAGGGGCGGTCCTTGTGATCGTCATGATTAGGAACGGGGACGAATACAAGATTCGCCCCTCCTATGAAAAATGAAAACTTTTATACTATCAGGTTAAACGAAATATGCAAAATAAAAATTTAACAAATAACACTAAAGTCTTATCAGGCAGGAAAAAGCGGATATTAAAAATTGTATTACCCCTAATTATTATTATAGCAGGAGTTGCCGCAGCCTTTTATCTAAAAAATACCGGCCCTAAAAGTAAAAGGCAGCCTCCAGTAAAACTGGCCCCGGTTGTCCTGGTAAAGCCGCTTTTTCCGGCAAACCATATAGTAATGTTAAATGCTATGGGAACGGTTGTGCCGGCAAGGGAAGTTGAGTTGAAACCTCGTGTAACCGGAGAAGTCATAGATATTAGCCCTGAGTTTATTGAAGGAGGTCTGCTGAAAGCAGGGACTCTTGTGCTTCAGATTGACCCTGAAGATTACAAACTGACCCTGATACAAAAAGAAAAAGCCCTGGCCGATGCAAATTATTTCCTGAAGCTGGAGCTTGGAAGGCAGAAAGTGGCAAAGCGAGAGTGGGAATTGCTCAATGGAGACAAGGATGCCAAGAATAGAGAGGTAGAACTGGCCCTTCGAAAACCACACCTTGAAAAGGCTAAAGCTGAGCTTAATGCAGCCAAAGCCGAGCTTAAAAAGGCTTATCTGGATCTTGCGCGCACAAAAATTAAAGCGCCCTTTAACTCTATGGTCAGATCCAGGATGGTAAACATAGGCTCACAGGTAACTCCGCAGGAACGACTGGCTAAACTGGTCGGCACCGATTCCTACTGGATTCAGACATCAGTATCAGTGGACAGATTGAGCTGGATCCGGATACCGCGAAGCCAGAGTGATCCGTCAACCAGAGCCCGGATCATCTATGCCCAGGGCTATGAACACACCGGAACCGTCATACGACTGATGGGAGATCTTTCGCCTGAAGGACGCATGGCCAGAGTTCTTATTGAGGTTGAAGATCCACTGGGGTTAAAAAATTCAAAAAATGACCAACCTCCCCTTCTGATTGACGATTATGTGCGTGTAGAAATCAAGGGCAAAAAACTAGAAAACGTCTATAAAATCCCACGAAAAGCCTTCCGAAATAACGCATATATATGGATCGCCAGCGAAAATTCAACGCTTAAAATTATAGAAGTGCACCCTGTTTGGAGAGATGCCGACGTGGTGATTATTGATAATGCCATAAAATCCGGCGACCGTTTGATTATATCTGATCTTCCTGCACCCATAGACGGCATGCCAATACAGGTGGAATAGCCGCAAAAACCTTAGCAAAATGGATTTAGATAATAAAAATACCCCCAATATCAAAAAAGGCCCCATCGCATGGATGGCGGGTCACTCTGTGGCCGCAAACCTTCTCATGCTGATTCTGCTTATCGGTGGGATACTCCTGTCTTACAATATCAAAAAGGAAGTGTTTCCCTATTTTGATATGGACATAGTCAGGATTACGGTACCATACCCTGGAGCAAGCCCCCAGGAAGTTGAACAGGGCATTTTGCTTGCTATCGAAGAAGCGGTGGAGGGGCTTGAGGGGGCCGATGAGGTCCGTTCCACTGCCCGTGAAGGTTTCGGCACAGTTACAGTTGAAATGATTGAGGGTGAAAATATTCAAAAGCTCGCCCAGGATATCCGGAATGAGGTGGACCGCATAGTTTCCTTTCCCGAAGATATTGAAGAACCTGCGATAGCTATCGTAGCCAGAAAGCGATACGTGGTCTCCCTGGCTCTTTACGGGGATCAGAGCGAACGGGTCCTTCGAGAATACGCAGAGTATATCCGGGACCGGCTTCTCCAGAACCAAGATATTACCCAGGTAGAAGTCATCTCCGCAAAAAACTATGAAATTGACGTAGAAATCCCCCAGAATACCCTTCGCGCATATTCGCTCACCCTTGAGGATGTAGCTCAGCGCATAAGGAGAGCTTCGGTAGAGCTTCCGGGCGGTGCCATCAAAACACCATCCGGAGATATCCTGGTCCGAATGAAGGAACGAAGAGATTTCGGTCCGGAATTCGCCCAAATTCCCATTATTACGGCAAGTGACGGATCACAGATTTTGCTTGATGATATCGCAATAATCAAAGACGGCTTTGAGGAAACTACAGTATCCTCAAGTTATAACGGAAAGCCGGCTGTGATGCTTGATATTTACAGGGTAGGAGACCAGGCCCCCATATCTGTCTCCGACGCAGTAAGACAAGTAGTGGAAGAGGTTAATGGGTCTCTTCCACAGGGACTTAGTGTTGACCTTAGAAATGACCGCTCGGATGCCTACCGTCAGCGGCTGGGACTTTTGATGAAAAACGGCTTAATTGGACTTGCCATGGTATTTATACTGCTGGCTCTTTTTTTAGAACCCCGCCTTGCCTTTTGGGTTAGTCTTGGAATACCGGTATCTTTTCTGGGCTCTCTTTTCCTTTTAAACATCTCCTATGTAAGTATAAACATGATATCCATGTTTGCCTTTATTGTGACCCTGGGGATTGTTGTTGATGATGCCATTATCGTGGGTGAAAATATTTACTATCACCAACAGCAAGGAAAAACCTGGTCTAAGGCGGCAGTTACAGGGGCCAAAGAAATTGCCATGCCAATTACTTTTGCTATCCTTACCAACATGGTGGCCTTTGTTCCCATGTTGTTTGTGCCCGGGGTTATGGGCAAAGTATTCAAACAAATTCCTGTGGTGGTTATCAGCGTTTTTGCCATATCCCTTATTGAAAGTTTCTTTATCCTTCCGGCTCACACAGGACACAAACGAACAGATACTCCATCAGGGTTGTTTGGCCGTATATTTCGTGCGCAACAGAGTTTTGGACGTATTTTTCTGAGGTTTGTCAACCAATGCTACGGACCCTTTCTAAAAACCACCATTCAATGGCGCTATTTGACCATGGCAACAGGAATCGCAATAATTCTTGTAACCATCGGCTATATTAAAAACGAGCGCATGGGTTTTGAACTTTTCCCAAAAATCGAATCCGATTATGCAAAGGTTACCGCAGTTCTTCCTTTTGGCACAGCCTTTGAAAAAGCCCGGCAGGTTGAAAAAAAACTGATACACGCAGCCCAGGAGGTAACTTCAAAAAATGGCAATAAAGAGCTGGTGGAAGGCATTTTTTCCAGCATTCATGATAACACGATAGAAATACGCACCTATCTCACTCCCCCTGATGTCCGTCCCCTTACCACGGCCGATGTCATTAAACGATGGAGGGAGCAGGTGGGCGTTATTTCAGGACTGGAATCTATCAAATTTGAATCCGATGCCGGCGGTCCTGGAAGCGGAGCAGCCCTGTCCGTGGAGCTCAGTCACCAGAAAATAGATCTTCTTGAAAAAGCCAGCGCAGATATGGCCGAAGCCCTGAGTTTTTATCCAAATACAAAAGACATTAACGATGGATTCTCACCTGGCAAGCAGCAGATTGATTTTAAAATAAAACCCGAGGCACAAAGCCTTGGCCTGAATGCCCGCGAAGTGGCCAGGCAGGTCCGTCATGCGTTTTATGGCGCCGAAGTTCTCAGGCAGCAACGTGGTCGAAATGAAGTCAAGGTTTTGGTGAGGTTTCCCAAAAAAGAACGTATCTCCGAATACAACCTGGAAGAAATGGTGTTGCAAACACCAAAGGGGAGTGAAATTCTCCTTCGGGATGCGGTATATATCACCAGGGGCAGATCTTATACTAACATCAACCGCCGAAACGGCCAAAGAATCGTAACTGTAACAGCCGATGTCTCTCCCAGGAGCCAGGCCGGACAGATACTTAATTCAATAAAGGCTGAAACCCTTCCGGAACTTCAGCAAAAATATCCTGGTCTGGCTTATAGTTTCGAGGGCCATCAGGCCGAACAGAAGGAGAGCATGCAAAGCCTTTTCAAAGGACTTCTAATGGCTATGATAGTTATCTACGCCATGCTGGCAGTCCCATTAAACAGTTATATACAACCTTTAATTATAATGATCGCAATACCTTTTGGTATCGTGGGCGCACTTATCGGCCACCTGATCATGGGTTACAGCTTGAGTATTTTGAGCATGTTTGGCGTTGTAGCCCTGTCCGGTGTGGTTGTAAACGATTCTCTGGTGCTGATCGATTTTGCCAACCGCAGGCGACAAGCCGGCATGCCCCCCCTGGAAGCCATTCAAGCCTCTGGCTTGCACCGTTTTAGACCAATCATCCTGACCACATTAACCACATTCGGCGGGCTTGCGCCCATGATTTTCGAAACCTCGCGCCAGGCAAGGTTTTTAATCCCTATGGCTCTATCTCTGGGGTTTGGCGTCGTGTTTGCCACGTTGATTACCCTGATTTTGGTCCCTTCTTTTTATATGGCAATCGAAGATGTCAAAGGGCTTCTGATAAAAAATCATGAATTAAATTTAAGACAGCCATAGCCCCTCTTTCAAATGCAAGAGACAGATTCCATGAACTCCTGTCTCGTTTTCCAACAAAATTGCTTGCTGATCGTATTTCCAGAAAAGGAATGTCATAATGTATTGCCAGATGTGCAGTCCCTGCCCCTTCCATTCCTTCCATGCATGAGCTGTAATATTTATAAATATCCTTTGCTCTGCTGTCTGTAGCAGTTATTGTTGAAACAGTTACAAATGATCCATTTACTACCTGAACACTCTTTCCTTCAAAAACCTTTGTTAAAGTTTCTGATGCCTGATTTACAAGCTTAATATCAAGAGGATAACGATTTTTAATATCAATATTACTGCTCTTGATTATCGAAAACGGCAGTTCATTCAAAGGCAGACGACTATCTTCAGCTTCAATACCAAGCTGGATATCTATTTCTTCTGTTGCAATTCCAATATCTCCTATATTCAGACCTGACTCCCTGAATGCTCCTGCACATCCTGACTGAATTATTAGGGACGGTCTTGCATTTTCAATGGCTGCAGTTAAGGACTGGACGGTATTAACGGTTCCGGGCCCTGTTATCAAAACCCGGACAGGCTTCCCCTCAATATATCCACAGGTAATTCTTCTGCCACCCACAATTGAAAAAATCGGATTTTCAATGCGATCAATAAGTTTTGAAAGCTCCTCTTCTACTGCTGCTAAAACAATAATATCGGAATTTATCATAACGTCTTAATTTTTGAAATACCTTAGGAACGTGGACGAAATAACTTCCCCAAGTAGGCGCACAGATTTGGGTCGAATTTGTTTGATCTCGAATCACAATAGTTGATGGAATAGCGAGCTATTTCAATAATTTTGGGATTTGAGATCGAACAAAGGCGGCATGAATCTGTGATGCATAGTTGGGGAAGTTGTTTCGTCCACGTTCCTAAACTTTTATGAACGGTTTAGATTGCCAATGTCAGGGCTATGTCAAAACGACGAATCAACAGAGCCGAACAGGCAAACAGACGACAGTTCTCAGGCGTATGCATCAGCGAAAAACTCCGTTTGGCATGGAGAAACATCTTTTTGAAATCATTGCAGGCAAACGCTGCGGCCGCTGCGTTATAATGGGTTCGGGATTTTTCTTCAATATCCAGTAAAGGTCTCAGATCGGTTTTGCAGCGACGGCAGGTAAGCGCTCCTTTATATTTGGTATTGCAGGTGGGACAGCGTTCCATATTATCTATCCAATATAAAAAAGGATCTCATCCAGTTCGTTTTTAAACGTTTCAGCATCTTCCATTCGGTTTTTCATCACTGCATCACGAATATCTTCTATGAGGTTAATCATTTCATCGCGGTCATCTTCGGATGCTTGTGACAGCTTTGCTTCGGCCCTCCTGATAATGCCGGCATATTCATCGGATGACAGTTCTTTTATGTCAGCCTCGGTTTGCGCCTTTTCTTTCAGAGATATTTCAGAGTCCCTTCCTTCAGTCCAGAGTCCGTTTATGCGGTCTTGAGTTTTTGATAATTCTTCGTCGGAAAATCTGGAAATGGCATTTTCGATCACCGCTTTGATATTGTTGCCGGTCTTTTTTTCAACTGCTTTTATTTTTAGGATTCCATTTAGATCCAGGTCAAAATGCAAAACAATCTCACTGCCTGAAGGGGCGCGGGTCAGATTAAACATGTAATTTCCGAGCAGGATATTATCCCGGGCATCCACAGCTTCCCCCTGATAAATCTTGACATCTACAGCGTCCTGATTGTTGTACATAGTATAGAAAACCTCGCTTTTCCTTGCCGGAAGCTTTGTATTGCGCCGAATCAGCGGGACGAACATCGTCATAATTGGCTCACCATCTGCATCGCCTATGGCAGAAGTGCCGAAGGTATATGGGGTAATATCTACCAGCACACCAGAACGTTCCAGTCCCATTTCCCTTCCTGCTTGCATACCAGCGCCAATAGCTACACACAAATCCGGGTCAATTTCACTGTGAGGCAGATGCCCGATCTTCTCTTCCAGCATTTGAGATATCCGTGGAATACGGGTTGACCCGCCCACCAGGATTATTTCGTTGATGGCCGAAGGCAGCATGGCTGCATCCCTCATGGCCTTATTTACTGATTCCATGGTGCGGACAAGATCTTCTTCAATCATTTCCTCGAACTCCGTCCTCGACAGTTCCAGCGACAGGTGAATATCCTTAAATCCTTTTTTGCAGATGTGATCTGCTTCAATGGTTGTATACGGTTCTGACGACAATTGAATTTTTGCACCTTCGGAGGCTCGCTTGAGCCTTGCCATAACCGCGGGTTTATCTTTTACCGAATAATTAAACTCAGTTTCCATGTGTTTTACAAGATGATCGACTATCTTTAGATCAAAATCGTCGCCACCCAAATTATTATCGCCAGTGCTCGACAGTACTTCCACAACACCGGCCTCTATTTTTACAATGGAAACATCAAAAGTCCCGCCTCCGAGATCGTAGACCAAAACTCTTTGGGTTTCAGGGTTGGTGCTTTCATAGGCCAGAGAGGCCGCCGTGGGCTCATTAATGATCCTAACTACTTCAAGTCCGGCAATTTCACCTGCCTCACGAGTGGCCTGCCTTTGGGCATCCGTAAAATAGGCCGGTACCGTGATTACTGCCTTTGAAACCGGACTATTGATTTTTTTCTCGGCTTTAAGTTTCTGGTCCGTGCCCATGCACCTTTTGACGGAAAAAACGGTTTTTTCCGGGTTTATTAACGCCTGGTTGGCGGCTTCGGCTCCTACAATGATATTTCCATTTTCTCCGATGCTGACGCATGATGGTAAAATACCATTATCGTTATCGGTAATAATCTCCGTTGTGCCGTCAAAAATAAAGGCAACTTCTGAGTTTGTGGTGCCCAGGTCTATTCCAATAATTGGTTCCATGTTTTGTCTCCGTGCTATTTGTTCACTATTACTTCAGCGGTCCGAATTATTTCGTCTTGTCGGACAAATCCGCACACCTGTTCTTCAATCACTATGCCTGCTTCCTTTTGCGGATCACTTCCCTGCCCGACGGCCCGCATTGTGGCGGGATCAAATGGTTGATCTAAAGCGGTCACCGGGGTTATTCCAACATAGGTCAATGCCCTGCCGAATCGGCGTAGGGCCATTTCATAACCTTCAACTATACCTTCAATTCCCCGCGGCGGACGGACGAACAATCGTCTGGTTGCGGCCGCAGCCTTTGCAGCCTTAAGTCCGCGAATCAGGCCATCCCTGATATCCAGAAACGGCAATACAGCCTTTTTTTCACTGGCCATGCGTATACGTTGTTCAAGAGTTTCGAGTTTTGATGTTCTGTCCTTTAACAGCTTCAGTGTTTCCTTCAAACTATCAATAAAGGATTGTTGAATTCTTAGTGTGTTGTTCTGTTCGCGGTT
>JABZFQ010000126.1 GCA_014237365.1 Desulfobacteraceae bacterium
CCGGATTTTCCGGAGGTTCGAATCGTTTTGCACATTCCACCAATATCTCGCATATATCACAGAGCGGGGAACCATCCCCGAAAATCAATAACTTTGTTCTATTTTGGTTACACTCAAGTCTATAGGTAGGCTATTCCATCAACTTTTGTGATTTGAGATCGAACAAATTTGACCCAAATCTATGCGCCTACCTGGGGAAGTTATTTCGTCCCCGTTCCTTATCTTCCGGCAACACCAAATCCCAATAAGCTGCTGATCGGTCATCAAGAATACCTGGCGGTCGATTATTCAAGGCATGACGGAACTGCTGGTCGGTAAAGTATCGGCGCATAACTGGAATATCTGTATCCAGGCAATATTGCATGAAGTACACAAGAAAACGGTCAACATCACGGGCCACTTTTTCCGGTGGCTCAAACCAGTTTACGCGCCGGGCTATTTGTTTAAGTTCGTCATTCATTATAACAATTCAATATTTTTCCGATAACTGCTATGGGTACTATTTCGGGCACATTGGAGAGATTGCACTCTTTCACCATATCGGTCAAATCGTGTTTAATTTTATCAGGCAATGTCATAACATTTCCATCCTGAAAGTAGGATAAAGACTTCAAAGTCAGGATTGCGTTGTATTGCCGGCCGTAAATCGCCCGAGCGGCGCCGATACCATATTCCAGGGTTAGATCAGAGTTATTAATAATTGCATGAATGTCAATATAGTCTTTGGCTTCTGCTCGTTGACATACGGTGGCGCACTTCATACCCAGCAGATCCGGCAAAGAAGCCACTAAAACACCATTATCTGCTGTATCCGGCGGATTGATTTGCCCAAGCTTCAGGCCGCCAAAGAAACTCAATTTAACCGATGTATCAAAGCCCGTGATCTGCATTAATATGGTCAACGTATTACGACTTTCCTGCAAGCGTCTTGACGTTGCCAAAAAAGCCATTTCGCGCACCAATCCATCTGAACTAAAGTCATCACTTGTGAAAAAGTCAAAATCAACAGACTCACGATGAGCGAGGCGCAAAGCAATTGCCGTGCCGCCATACAATACAAAACGTTTCGACACCTTTGACAGGATCGGCCAAATTGCCATTTGTACCTCAGGTAAAATGGATAATTGAAACTTTAAATTCATAAACCCTCTTAGGAACGTGGACGAATTAACTTCCACAAGTAGGCGCATAGATTTGGGTCAGATTTGTTCGATCTCGGATCACAAAAGTTGATGGAATGGCGAGCTATTTTGATATTTTTGTGATTTGAGATCGGGCAAAGGTGGCCTGAAGCTGTGATGCATAGTTGTGGAAGTTAATTCGTCCACGTTCCTTAGCGCAAAACCCACTTCTCAATACTCTCAAACACGAGCTCCCTTTTGATGGGCTTTGTGATGTAATCATCCATGCCGGCTTCAAGATATATTTCCCTGTCGCCTTTCATTGCATTGGCGGTCAGGGCAACAATGGGAACATGTTCCAATATATCTGAATGCTGAAAGCTTAAAGCTGAAAGCTCTTCGGAATAAGCTTCATCTTTTGCTTTGAGCTTTGAGCTTTCAGCATTGAGCTGTTCTTCATATCTTCGGATTTCTTTTGTTGCTTCCATACCGTTCATCTCGGGCATCTGGATATCCATGAAAATCAGATCAAAATCCTCGGGAGATTGCGTGTACTTTTCAACTGCCTCCTTGCCATTATTGGCCACCTCCACATGGTACCCTGCCTTTGTGAGGATCATCTGTGCCAGCCTCTGGTTGACCATATTATCCTCTGCGAGAAGGATACGCACAGAATGCTTCATCTCCTCCCGAACCGAGTACTGGGTCATGATCTTTTTTTCTGCTGCTTCATCCTTTTTCTCATAATCCGGTTTCTTTCCCAACAATCTTTCCAGAATCCGGTATAGCTTTTCTCTGTGAACCGGCTTGCTCAGAAAAGCATCAAATCCTGCGTCATTACATCTTTTGGCATCACCCTTCATCAAAGAAGATAAGGCAATCAGGGTAATGCGGGTTGCCGGTTGCGACAAACGCTCTTTTTCATGGTTTCGGATTGACCGTGCTACTTCATATCCGCTTATGCCGGGCATTTGGATGTCAAGGATGCAAAGATCAAACGGATTCCCTGTTCCCATGGTCATCTCTAAGGTTGGCATAACTTCAGCGCCATCTCTCAGGGCAACGACCTGCATCCCAGGCTGCTCTAAAATGAGCGTTAATATGTCCAGGTTGGTCTGGTTATCATCAACAATCAAGACCTTCTTGCCGGATAGCGATACATGGGTAAATCTCTTTGCCTGTTTATCTTCAGCTTTTTCAAACCAGGCGGTGAAGTAAAAGATACTTCCTGTACCATGGGATTGTTGATTGATGATTGATGATTGATGATTGGTTGGTGGAGCCGGGCTTTCTGCCCGCACATCACCACCCATGCTTTCTGCAATTCTCTTGCATATAGAAAGTCCCAGACCGGTGCCCCCGTACTTTCTGGTCATGGAACCATCGACCTGTTGAAAGGCTTTAAATATAGCGCCCAATTTATCTTCTGGAATACCGATCCCCGTATCCCGCACACTCGCGCAAAGCTCTATCTGATTGTTCCGCTCCTTCCCAATATCAAGGGACAGCTCTATCTCGCCGGATTCAGTAAACTTGGAAGCATTTCCCATGAGGTTCAACAACACCTGCCGAAACCGCGCCGGGTCTCCCTTTACATAAGCAGGTACTTTATCGCCAATACGGTAGAGTATCTCAATGGGCTTCTTTGCCAGCTTGGGACGAATCACTTCGCAAACCTCATAGGCTGTGAGTTCCGGGTCGAACTCAATGCTTTCAAATTCTAATTGACCTGCTTCGATCTTGGAAAAATCGAGTATATCGTTGATTAGTAAAAGGAGCCCTTCGCCGCTTTGTTTAATAGTCTCGGCATAATCGATTTGCTCAGTATTCAGATCAGTATCCAGCAGTATGTCGGTATAACCGATCACCCCGTTCATGGGCGTGCGGATCTCGTGGCTCATGTTGGCGAGAAATTCGCTCTTGGCCTTGTTTGCCATCTCCGCGTGCATGGCCGCCTCTTTGGCCTTGCAGATGGCCTCTTCAAGCTTTTTGTTGGTATCCATCAGATCCAGGTTCACATCTTCGGTATCAGACTTGGCCTTCTGCAATTCGGCAAATGCCTGCTCCAGTTCCAGGTTGGCCTTTAAAAGTTCGGCGGTACGCATGGCCACCTGCTCCACAAGGTGCTCACGGTGTTTTTCGAGTTCCTGGTCGCGCATCTGGATTGTTGCCAGCATCTGATTGAACCCGTCAATGAGGCTCCCCACTTCGTCACGAGTCTTTTTTTCCGCCCTGATCGCGTAATTTTTCTCCTCTGTAACAAGTTTCATCCTCTGGGCAAGGTACAATATGGGTGTAGAGATTGTGCGCTGGAATCCTATTGAGAGCAGGTAGGCCATAAATAGGGATACCAGCATGACGATACCTCCAACGCTGAGGTACAACATCAAACGCGAATAGAACGCGTGCAAATCAGACCGTATGAAAATCGTGCCAATGGTTTCGCCATCAAGAACGATACGATTGAACACTTCGAGGTAGTCCTTCCGGAAATAGTGGCCTGGACCTGTCACTTTGGCTGGTTCTACCTGGTGGTAACCTTCGCGTTGATGCGATGAGAGGTCTTTGTTCACTTTGTCATTGAAGTATTTGGCAAACAGTTCACCATCGTCGTTGTGGATGCAAGCAAAGACGACGTGGGGATTGGCATCTAGTGCTGCGAGAACATTTTCGGCAAAATTCCTATCATCGAAAGAAAGTGCGCCTATGCTGTTGGATCCGATGACTTCTGCCAACATTGACAGGTTTTTTATCATTGCCCGCCGGAACGTCATTAAATCGTTTGTGCCAAACGATACTACAGCCAGCATCAATACAATAAAGCTTGTCAGCATCATCATTACGGTAAGCTTGCGCCTGATTGAGATGTCACGAAAGCTGCGCATTAATATGTTCCCTTATTTGTCCCTGATAATCTTGCTCACGCCGAGGAGCATGGAGCTTATTTTCAGTCCCGCCTTTTGGGCTGTGTCAATATTTATTTCCATATAGAGCCTCTTCTTTACGGTGACGAAATTAATAATTCCCCCAACCTCGACAAAGTTTTTTATTTCGCCAACCGTTAACACATGCAAACCCTTCAGGGCATCAAAGATCTGTGGCAGATATTTCCTTTTTGACGCACTGATGAAAAAGATATGGCATTTTTGCAAATCCTCAATTCGTGCGAATTGCTTGATCACCACTTCCCTTCCTTTCACGCTTTTGTCGCTGATCGCATTCAGAGCCTCGTCCAACGGCTCATCTCCAAAAATACCTATAGTTAGAGCGTGGATCTCTGCGAATGATTCAGCAGGCCATTCTACGAATTTGGCAATGCGATAGAGGAATGCAGCCTTGATCAGATGCTCACGGGACAAGTGCTCTTTTGCCTGCACGTTCGGCGCAAGGCTTGCCACAACAAACACCACTGTTATAACAAACAATCTAAGCAATCGTTTACCTCTCACCTCTCACTTTCCACTTCTCACTCTTCACTTCTCACTCTTCACTTCTCACTTCTTTAGAATTGCCATGTAATTTTTCCGTAAACGCTCCGTTCAACCTCAGTGAGAGGAGTATCTAATATCTCAGTCTGGAATTCAGGATGGTCGCTGTCTAACAGATTTTGGCCTACGATAGACAGTTCAATGTCCTTGTGCGGTCTCCAACCCAGGCGGGCGTCAAAAGTAATATAACTCCCTATGTCCTGGCTGGGAAGGTTGTCTGCATAACGAACCCACAAATCAAACTCCAGATCCCTGAACAGTTCCATGGAAGACCGGAAAGAAATCTGGTGGTGCGGGCTTTCCCCTTCCGTCTTTTCCGCCAATGTGCATTCGCTATCCCTGTCTATGTGCAACTGTATCTGCAGGTATGTGTATGCAGCCTGCAGTTTCCACCAGTCCAATGCCTGCCAGTTTGCGGCCAGTTCCACTCCGTATGTTTCGCCCTTCCATCTTATTACTTGCTGTGATGGGGTAAATGCGGTGGTGAAGGCGAGGCCTCAGGGAATGGCTCGCCCTGTTCATAAGTGCGCAGGTTATCGTAGTCGTTGAAAAACGCTACAATATCCAGAGAAAACCGATCCATAGGCTGGACGCGATACCCGAGTTCGTATGCAATAAGCTCCTCGGACTCAAAGTCATTGTTTCCAAATAAAGAGCTTACAGCAAGTTGAGAGCCAGGGTATAATGTGTTGGGAGGAAACACCATATTGTACCGAAGGTCGTGATCGGAACGAGAAGGCGTCCTGACCGCGCGCGATACCGCCGTCCAGATCGAATGTCGACTGTGGGGCATCCACATCAGCCTGGCATTGGGCTGGATCTCAAATCCGGTGTAGTCATTGTGCTCGAACTTGGATCCCAGCGTCAGGTGAAGCCGATCATCAACGAGTATAATCTCATCCTGCACAAATGCGCTAAAAAGATTGTCGTCTCGGCTGTCAGGATAAAGGGTGTCTTGAATATCCCAAAGCACTCCTGAGCACAATGGCGTGTAGACACTGTGGCCATCAATGAGGACCAACAGCTTGTTGGCAAAACGGCCGTTAAAGCCGCGGGAAGTGATGGCCCATTTACTCGCATCAATCCTTGCCACCTGGAGCCCCGGCACCATGCACAGCGCTTCAGGAATGCTTGTAACGCCGGAGCGCCGGATGTCCTCGCTGGTAACTACAAAAATCGCTGCAGCGGCCTCTGACACTTTTTGTGCCTTTTTGGATACCGAGGTGATTTCGAGGTTCATCAGGTCATCAAAAGTCAATTTCGATAATTCAGCCATTTCCTGGGACAGGGTTTTCTCTCTTGACAAGAGATCGGATTGGGCATGGCCCAAGATTGGAACGAACAAAAAGAAAAACGCCCAAATAGTCAGAAATGGTTTAAATTTTCCGCACATCTTGTTCATAGAAAACCCCTTCTTTTTAAAAAGATTCGAATGGACGTGCCTAAGGATTCGAACCTTGTGTTTCCGGTCTTCTGAAATAGTGTGTCTTGTGACAATTGGCCTCGAAACCCTGGCAGCAACATCTGTCGGCAAGCCAACGGCTGTTCTGATGCACTCATAAAGCTGCAAACGTTTGACCGGTAAAGAGTAGAATCTGACAGTTATTTTGTCAAACTGACTCCTTCAAAGAATTCTCGGTTACCGAAGCTTTTTGTGATATTTCTGACGGCAGGCATTATCAGCTCACAAATACGGAAATAACATTTTTTCTTGCATTTACGTGCTGTATCGTAACGTGGATGAGGTCCTGAGCCTTTAAGTTAATACCGCTGGATATAGGCAAGTCACATTCAATCATATATTCAGTAAGCAGCACCTGATAATTTTCTTTTCGCCTGGAGAGAACGATAGCTTCTTGTTCCTCTCTGATTTTCCTTTCAAGATATTTCAATAACCAGTACCTGTGACGACTGAACTGAAGCTTTGATACATAACGCATGGGCTGCTCAAGACGCTGTATTAAACTTTCTATTTCTTCCTTTGTGTAAGGCTCTTCTAACCCGATGATTCCCCTCAACTGACGTTGTGTGATCAGGTCAAAACATTTACGTATCGGAGAGGTTGCGGTAACATAAGCATTTAATCCAAGGCCTGAGTGATTCTCTGCTTCAGAGCTCAAAATAAAACGGCTCAAGAATTTTCGCTGCATCCAGTTTTGAAAAAGTGTGCCTTCTTCTCCCCTATAGAGACGTTCCCTTGGTTCAGCCTGGGACCTGAAGATTGCGGGCATATCATGTTTCAGAAGGAATTCCGCCATAAACCAGTTGGCCATGATCATGATTTCTGAAACAAGCATCCTTCCAGGGCTTTCTCTGTTTATTTTTGTAACATTTACTTTACCATTGTCCAACCAGACGTTGATGTCAGGCAAAGATATTTGAATTGCGCCCTGCTTTAATCTTTTTTCCCGAAACTTTTCTGCTATATCGTGAAGGATAAGCACTTCGCTATCTTCATTGGCAATCGTATTGACATCATAATAGGTTAGTTGCCTCTTAACCTTAATCAGGCTCGAAACAATTTCGTAATTGATTATTTCAGATGATCTGCTTAATTTAATTAATATACTTATAGCCGGACGTACTTCTTCCGCTATCAGACTGCATAGATTTTCTGCAAGGCATGAAGGCAGCATTGGTAATTTCCGGTCAGGCATATAAATGGAGCTTCCCCGATTAACAGCCTCTTTATTTATAATATCTTCTTTTTTAATGAAATGGTCGACATCGGCGATATGAACGCCAAGACGATAATGATCACCTTTGTCTTCAATGGTTATAGCATCATCAAAATCAAGAGTTGATTGTCCGTCTATCGTAATTGCAGAGAGGTCGGTCAGATCCAGCCGGCCTTTAAAGTCGGCAGGGTCTTTTTTATGCCTGTCGACCAGGTCTGTTGCATTTTTTATGACCTCGCCGGAGAAGACGGTCGAGATTTCATATCTGTGCAATTCAATGTTTTCATTTTTATCCCAGACATTCAGCTTTACAAGAATCCCGAATACTATTTCTATGTTATCTATACCTGCTTTTTTAAGAATTGCTTTGCCAAAAGAGTAGTGAGGGCTTTCCTTTTGGAAGAGATAGCAGGATTTAAGAATATCCATGCATTCTATTTTATCATCAGGCAAGTAAGGTTTTTCAATATCAAGCACTTTTTTTAGCCAGGCCGAGGCCTCATCTATAATACGATTTTTTCGGGCGGCTTCTTTCTGCTGGCCGGCAATCTGTTCGACCTGCTCTTCAGAATAAGGGAAAAAACTGTCGCGGTTAAATTTAAAATATGATCTGTTTTTAAAAAATGCCCTTACAACTGCGGATTCATGGTCATAAGTAGGACCATCAGGGAAACAGAATTCAGTCATTGTGGCAAGATCTATCCATTTTTTTTCTGTATTCAGAATTTCCCATAACTCCTTTATATTTATATGCTTGATCAGGGCATTACGTTTGCCGGCTATTTCCTTTAATGTCTCGACCAGCTTATATTTACCCATTGAAAGGTTAAGGTGCGTGTTGCATTTGTGTGATAGCCGACCAGGCGACAGCTTGATTTCCCGATTGTTTTCAGTAAGAATCCTAAGCTTCTGTTTTTTGACTTCAAGAATGACGCCACATATAATTTTCTGGTGGTCGATATATTCTACAATATTTCCTGTTTTCATAATAATAAATCATAACAATCAGGTATAAAAAAGTCAACGTTTCGCCGGTGGTTAGGAACGTGGACGAATTAACTTCTCCAAGTAGGCGCACAGATTTGGGTCGAATTTGTTCGACCTCAGATCACAAAAATTGAAGAAATAGCGAGCTATTTCAAAATGTTTGGGATTTGAAATCGAACAAAGGCGGCCTGAATCTGTGATGCATAGTTGGTAAAGTTATTTCGTCCACGTTCCTTATAATCGTTTGTTTGACCGGCATACAATTCTGTTGTAAAAGATTTGTAACTACTTGGGTTCAGGATTCAGGGTTCATTAGGGGTTAGGGGTTAGGATTAGTCTGCTTTTAACCGTGAACCGTGAACCGTGAACCCGGCTACCAACTTAAAGCGGGACACTTTCCGCCATTTTGGCTCTATGGCTGATTGAATTGAGTGTAACCAAAATAAAACAATGCCATCTTGATGATGGTTCCCTATTATGTGATACAATT
>JABZFQ010000127.1 GCA_014237365.1 Desulfobacteraceae bacterium
GAAATAGCTCGCTATTCCATCAACTTTTGTGATCCGAGATCAAACAAATTCGACCCAAATCTGTGCGCCTACTTGAGGAAGTTATTTCGTCCACGTTCCTAAGGAACGTGGACGAAACAGTCTGCTCCGGATATCGCGCAGGTGATAAAAGTGGGCAGGTGAGAAAGGATGCAAAATCACACATTAATATAGCTGTGTTCCTAAGTTGGTAGCCACAAATAATAACAGTTAAAATGCCTCAGTCATTGCATATTCATTAAAAAAACTGTAAACTGAACTCTGAACCCTTGAACTCTGAACCATAAACCCTGATTATGAACCATAAACCTGACAACCTGAGTAGTTGCAATGTTTCAAACCATCTCAAAAGGATGGCAGAAATTCGTCCCCACAAAAGAGCTGTTGTTTGTCCTGTGGCTCATGATAAATACGGAAGGGTTGCGTATTCCCATCTAACCTTCCAGCAGCTTGACCGGGAATCTGACTATTATGCTTATGGGCTCGAAAAGGCAGGGCTTAAACAGGGAACAAGAACTGTTTTAATGGTTAAGCCCGGCATAGAATTTTTTGCCCTTACATTTGCAATATTCAAGGTTGGAGCTGTACCTGTTGTTGTTGATCCAGGTATGGGAATCAGCCGGATGCTGCGCTGCCTTGAAGAAAGCCATCCCAATACTTTTATAGGCATACCAATAGCCCATGCTCTTAGAAAGCTGCGACCAAAATATTTCAAAACAGTAAAAACATGTATTACTGTGGGCAGGCGCTGGTTCTGGGGAGGATTAACACTTAAAGATATTCGTCATAAATCCAATAAACCATATAACATTGCCAAAACCAGGCAAAACGATACGGCAGCTATATTGTTTACCACAGGCAGCACAGGCCCAGCTAAGGGTGTAGTATACACTCACGGAACATTTGACGCCCAGATAAGACACATAAAATTCCATTTTAATATAACTTCTGATGAAATAGATCTTCCCACATTCCCTCTTTTTGCCCTTTTCGATCCAGCCTTGGGAATGACGGCAATTATACCGGATATGGACCCCGCAAAGCCTGGATTTGTTAACCCTGAAAAAATCATAGAGTCTATTATGAATCAGGGAGTCACTAATATGTTTGCATCCCCTGCCTTGCTGAATCGAGTGGGTCGATACTGCAAAGACAAAGGCTTGACCCTGCCTTCGCTAAAAAGAGTTATTTCCGCAGGCGCTCCGGTTTCTCCATCAAATATCAAAAGGTTTGCTTCAACTTTATGTAATGGCATTGAGGTTCATACACCCTATGGTGCCACTGAAGCAATGCCCGTGATATCAATTGGAAGCTACGAAATACTGTCCGAAACAGCAAAACTCAGCAAGAAGGGCTACGGCATCTGTGTAGGCCGTCCTGTCGGCGACCTGGAAGTACGCATAATTGAGATAACTGATAATCCAATCAAGGAGTGGTCCGATGACATCATTCTTCAGGATGGTGATACAGGTGAAATAACAGTGTCAGGAGATCTGGTAACAAGACAGTATTTTCGTAAACCAGAGGCAGATGCACTTTCCAAAATAAAAGAAGGGAATAAGATATGGCACAGGATGGGAGATCTCGGATGGATGGACAAAAAAGGAAGGATATGGTTCTGCGGCCGAAAAAATCATCGAGTGATTACAAAAAATGGCTTTATGCTCACAATACCCTGTGAGGCTATATTCAACAATCATCCTATGGTATTTCGAAGCGCTCTTGTTGGAGTCGGTTATCCGCCAAACCAGAAACCGGTGATATGTATTGAGCTGGAACAGTACAGAAAACAAAAAAGAAAAAAACTTATTAAAAAAGAACTCCTTGAACTTGCAAAAAGCAGTGTCTTGACAAAGGACATTGAGTCAATACTTTTTCACAAGGCATTCCCGGTTGACATAAGACATAATTCAAAAATTTTTCGTGAAAAACTGGCAAAATGGGCAGAAAAAAAGGTATAATTGCTTGATAAGAGGGATCTCAACATAGGTTTTTTCATCATTCGCCCTCCTCGCGCCTTGTCATGCGAGCGCCTCGACACCTCAAAATGTAAATTTATTTTTGAGCGAATCCTAAGGAACGTGGACGAATTAACTTCCACAAGTAGGCGCACAGATTTGGGTCAGATTTGATTGATCAAAGGTGGCCTGAAGCTGTGATGCATAGTTGCGGAAGTTATTTCGTCCACGTTCCTTAGGAACGTGGACGAATTAACTTCCGCAAGTAGGCGCACAGATTTGGGTCAGATTTGTTCGATCTCAGATCACAAAAGTTGATGGAATAGCGAGCTATTTCAATATTTTTGTGATTTGATATTGATCAAAGGTGGCCTGAAGCTGTGATGCATAGTTGCGGAAGTTATTTCGTCCACGTTCCTTAACTTCATTCTGTTTTCAACCCTGCTGTTTTTGTTGATTGGGCAATTAATAATGCATTTTTATCGCTTTTGGTTTTCCCTGGTAAAAGTTTCTTTTTTTTGTTTTGGACTACAACTTCTCCTTCATGATTTATCACGGTGTTTTTATCAATGACAAGTAAGCCCAAATGTGACATTACATCCTGCTTATATTGATAATCATATCTCATTTTTTCTAATTTATATTTCATAAAAATCCAGATTAATAAAAAAACTACCGCAACGGCAAAAACAACACCCAGGATGATAAGCGCGTACTCCACGGTTTTTACCCCTATTTCTCCCAGAAATATTATCAAATTGTCTAATTGAGAAAAAATTATAGATCCGACTCCCAATAATAGCAAAGTCAGTAAAAAGGGGGCCTGTCGAATTAAAGTTAATGATGCATTTATTTTATTAAAAGGACTGTTTTTTTCATTATTCTCATCAGACGAACCGGAATCCACGGATTGAGGGGTAGAATGACCGAAAATAAATAAATTAAAGGCACTTATAAAAATGCCTAACAGGAATGTTACTCCAATGGGCACCAAAAAAGATGCGAGAAAATAGTACTTCCAGGGAAAAGGAAGATTGACCGGTTCAAGCTGAAAAAGAAAGCAAGATCCAAAAATTATAATTTCCAGCAAAAAAATTAAGCTGATATAATATCTAATAAATTTTTTTAATTCAGATGCATCAAAAAGCGTAGATATGCCTTTGAAGTTATTATTGTCTAATACAGACATACATATATTCTCCTCGGCCTTGACCAATTACTTTGTAATGACAAAATTGAAATCCTTATCAACCCCATATTTATTGTCAGCATATGTAGTCAGCACCCAATGCAGGCCTTCACTCATAGAATCAACTTTAGTTGATTTTGAGATGGAGACCGATTTGATCATTATGTTAGACCGCGCCAGGATATAGCCGTTTTGTTTTTTTACTTTACCAATGAGATTTCCGTTCAGATCTGATGTGAAAATTGAAAATGAATTTAAACCGCCTATAATACGATATTTAACAATAACAAGTTGTTTTGATATTTTACTGCAAACTTTTTTTTCTGCAATATTTAATCTCTGAGTCGCCCATTCATTCAGTTCTTCTCTATCTTTGATCCATAAAGAAATATCTGGTGATGACGGCGCACTTAAAGCCTGCTGATACCACTCTATTGATCGCTGGTAATCCTTTGCCATACCTTTGCCGTAAAAATAATAATCCCCAATCATTATTGCTGAAGCAGGCTCCTGGCTGGAATCAAAGGCTTTTGTGAACCATTTCAGAGCTTCTATATATTTGCCTTGATTATTAAAGTAGATACCCATTTGATAAATGGCAAGAGGATTGCCATTATCAGCCGATATTGTTAACCACTTTTTGTACGCTTCCTCTTTCTCTTCACTTTTCAAAAGGCCGACTTTGTATAACATGCCGAGATTGAATTGCATCTTACTGTATTTTCTATCAAAAAAAGATTGATTTTTGATTAACTCATTAAAATATGATTCTCGTTCCTTAATGTTTGCAGATACTATACTTCTAAGGGCTGCGATTTTCCCTTTGTTATCTGTAATGTACGCATCAGGGAAATAGTCCAAATATAGTTCTCCAAGAAAGATAATTGCTTCAATATTACCTTTTTTTGCTGCCGTTTTAAGATATTTGACTCCCTTTTTCAGATCATTATTATCTTTCTCCGGAATCATCGCTATTCCTCTGGCATAATAATCTTGCGGGCTGCAATTCCAGCAACCATCCCCAAATAGATAATAAAGAATGAAAATAACATAAATACCCAGGCAAATTCCAAGAAACAATAATACAGACTTTAATTTTTTTTCTATTGTCATTTAGCTACCCTTTGGCTTTGTTTGGGACACAATGTTTACGGTAACTGCAGAGTCAGAGTATGCGGATCTCCGTGACAATCATTACAACTGCTGAATTTCTCAAGCAATTCCTTTGAATGGGGTTCCTGCCCATGACACTCCCTGCACATTGGAATATATCGGTGCTTATCAGCATGGCAATTGGCGCATTTAAGAAAACTATGTTTATTATTGCCGCTCAATAATTTATTGCCGACATCGGCATGACAACCTGTACAGATAGCATCTGCCACATATTCGGTATAGCTAACCTTCAACGGTGAATGACTCGGATGGCAAGCATTACAATCCGTATTTCTGATAAATGGTGTATGCGTTTTATCATGGCATTCGATACATGTTGGTATGTAGCCATGCCTGTTGTGGTGACACAAAGAGCATGCAGTGTTGGTATGTGCACTAAGGTTTCGAGTTGTTTCGACTGCCTGATCAATATGGCAGTTGCCGCAATCCTCAACAATTTTTTCAAAACATAGACTATCTATAGGTACGTGAGCATTTTCATGACACCGCAGGCAGTCTGGAAAACCAGCTCCATGGAATAGACCATGGCAGTCAGCGCAGTTGGGAACAACATCTTGCCAGTTTTTCCCCGGTTTATATGTATGAAATATTTCGTGACATTTTTTGCAAACCATCTGATGTGCTCCACCTTTGTCTCTAATGTCAGTAAAAACTGAAAAATGACATCGGGCACAATCACGATTTGTGATCGGTTCGATTCTTTGCTTGTAAAACGCAGGACCACACTCTTCAGCAGCGACATTAATCAACGAAAAGGAGCTCAAGCTCAAGTATATGATCAAAGTGTAACCAATAATGTTGGCGAAAAACTTTCTTCCCATTTTGTGTCCCCATCTTTTATTCGGTTTACAGTTGTCGGTTCACAATTTCTTCAATGAACTATGCAACGACTGAAGCATTTTGGATATTGATTTTAATATTTTCATCTACTTTCCGCCTTTGTGAACCGTGAACCGTGAACCGTGAACCGTAATTTTCCCTACTTGATCAATCCATGTGGATCTATATGGCATGTATAGCAATTTGGAAATTTTGCATGAATATCGTATTTATGCGGTTCCCCATGGCATGTTTTACATTTAAATAAACTTCTATGCTTGTTTTTATGACAATACACGCATTCTAATTCATGATGTTTTGTATGACTTACTCTTGACATCTTTTCCCTCACAAGTTCATGGCAAATTAAGCAGAAAGACGGGTCAATGTTCTCTCCATAGATTACTTCCAACGGCATATGGGCTTTATGGCATCGCAGACAATCATTAAGTGTCATTCCCTCTGTGTGGCTTTCATGACATTCCATGCATGATGAAGATTCGCCATGCTTTACATGGCATTCATTACAGTCTAATCCCGCGTGCTCGCTTGGATGTGCCTTCATCTCTTTATCCTGGGCAGGATGGCAGGATACACAGGCCGACTTAACAGAATCGGCCTTGCTCAGATCCATTTCCATGGGATAATGAGGATAGTGGCATGACGCACAATTTTTTACCTTATAGTGTGATTTATCTGACGGCGCATGACACAGAGAACATTTTGGAATAACATTTTTTTCAGCAGGAGGATGCTGGCGATGGCAATCAATACATTTGACTGATTTATGCGCTCCTCCACGCTCGTCAACTGCATTTACTGTTTCATCATGACAACTGGCGCATAAGGCCGGAAGAACTACAGCATCATACTTGATTGCTGCGGGACGATGAGGTTTATGACAAAGGAAACAGTCCTTATAGTTCATTTCAGGTGAATGAGGATCATGACATTCCAGGCATGCAGTAGATTCACCATGCTTTGAATGGCACTTTTTGCAGTCTAATTCGGAATGCGCACTTGGATATGCCAGGTTCTCTTGTCCTTCAGTTGGATGGCAGGATACACAGGCCGATTTTACATTATCAATTTTACTCAAATCCATCTCTTTGGGGTAATGTGGATGGTGACACTTTTTGCAGTCTTTTAGAGCATAATGGGAACATGTATCGGGTGAGTGACAAGCACTGCATTTCGGAATGATATTTTTTCCCTGGGGGGGATGCTCCTCGTGACAATCAATACAGGTAACTTCAGTTTTGTGTAATGCCCCTCGTTCGTTGACTTCGCGTATATTACTCGGATGGCACTTGATACAGTCCCCTTCGGCTAATTTAAGAGAACTATTCTCAGCCAAAGACAAGGTGCTAAAAAGAAGCATAACTAACCAACCAATAATATTGATAAACACCTTTTTTTTCATCTGTGCCTCCACGTATAGGGTTCAGGGTTCAGGGTTCAGAGTTTATCAGATTTTAACCGTGAACCGTTGAACCCTGAACCCCTTGACCCTAAAGGAACGTGGACGAAATAACTTCCCCAACTATGCATCACAGCTTCAGGCTGCCTTTGTCCGATCTCAAATCCCAAAAATATTGAAATAGCTCGCTATTACTTCAACTTTTGTGATCTGAGATCGAACAAATTCGACCCAAATCTATGCGCCTACTTGGGGAAGTTAATTCGTCCACGTTCCTAAGTAGTTAATTTACTATTCTGCTAACGCATGAGGATTATTATGACAGTCAAGACATAACGGGTATCGTTCATGCATAGAGATGCCGTGCAGATCGGCGTTGTGGCACCCGTCACATTGTGTAACCGCCATATGCTCGCTTTCATGACATTCTATGCAGCCCATTTCAGAATGAGCTTTCTTGCTTGATGCAAGAGCATTGCCCACATCTTCGTGACAGCAAGCGCAGTAATTATTGGGAATACCATCAGCATAATTGACCGCCTTGGGACTATGGGGCTTGTGACAGGCGAGACAATCCGCATGTGTCATTTCCTCAGCATGAGGAGTATGACAATCAGCACATTCCGCCCACTCACGATGTACCATGTGGCATTCAGTACAATTCAAACCAGCGTGCTCGCTCGGTTTTGCTTCCATTTCTTTACCTTGAGCTGAATGACATGAAAGGCAGGCAGCCGAATCAATTTCACCGAACTCCATTTCAGTGGGATAATGCGGGTAATGGCAAGCGTTGCAATTTTTGATGTTATAATGCGTTGCATCTCCAGAATCATGACACATTTCACATGTTGGAATCGAATTCTTTCCAAGAGGTGGATGTTCCAGGTGACATTCGCTACAACCTATTGACTGGTGCAATCCGCCACGTTCGTTGATATCTTTGACAGCATATGGATGACATTTTGTACAGTCCTGATCTTCTAATGGAACTATATCAAACTCGGCTGGCTTAACCTCAGATGTAGGTGCTGATTCAGGATCAGCTTTAACAGTTATTTCAACTTCCGCTACAGGTTCTGTCTCAACTTCCGCTACAGGTTCTGTCTCAACTTCCGCTACAGGTTTCGGATCATGTTTCACCACAGCTTCCATCTGAATTTTTTTTGTTGGAACTATTTCGGCTTCTTCTATCGAAGCCTTTTGAACTTCTGCTTCTGGATCTTTCTGAACTCTTGACATGATAAAAACAATCAAGAAAATTAATGCAATAAAACCGTAAATTAAAATATTATGCTTTTTTTCCATCCTCATCTCCTTTTTCCACTTTTTTGTAACCTAAGGGCTCGGTAAAAAATAACTTCCCCAACTATGCATCACAGCTTCAGTACACCTTTGCCCGATCTCAAATTACAAAAATATCTAAATAGGAACGTGGACGAAATAACTTCCACAAGTAGGCGCACAGATTTGAGTCAGATTTGTTCGATCTTAGATCACAAAAGTTGAAGGAATAGCGAGCTATTTCAATATTTTTGGGATCTGAGATCGGACGAAGGCGATCTGAAGCCGCGATGCATAGTTGGGGAAGTTATTTCGTCCACGTTCCATAGCCTGTTCCATCAACTTTTGTGATTTGAGATCGAACAAATCTGACTCAAATCTGTGCGCCTACTTGTGGAAGTTATTTCGTCCCCCATTCCTTATTAAAAACAAGAAATAAAATGACTCTTCCTTTTCTATATCTACTGAAGGAAGGCCGGAATATTTTTTGATTTTGTATAATACAATTATTTGAGATTTTTTACAATAAATTTATTGGGGAAAAACGCTACCTCGACACGGTAGAAATCGACAGATCAAATCTGTCCGTGTCTGCCTCTAAAATCAAGGAGTTATGACATATGCCTTAACTCCTTTTTTATTTTCTGCTACCATTTGTTTTGAAAACCGAAGCAACGTATCGCCAAATCAATTCGCGTACAATGGCACTTTTGTTCCTGTTGAACAGCAATTCCCGATGCCTCCTTTTTGAGTAACAGTTTTCCTTTAGGAACGTGGACGAATTAACTTCCGCAAGTAGGCGCACAGATTTGGGTCAAATTTGTTCGATCTCAAATCACAAAAGTTGATGGAACAGGCTATTTAGATATTTTTGTAATTTGAGATCGGGCAAAGGTGTACTGAAGCTGTGATGCATAGTTGGGGAAGTTATTTCGTCCACGTTCCTTACCGTAAAAAGGTGGTTTTGAGCACTTTCTGTGATATTCTTCAAAAAACAAAAAAGGGTTTGCAAGTTACTTAAATCACTCGCAAAACCCTTTAGTTCAAATGGAGGCGGCAACCAGATTCGAACTGGTGAATAGCGGTTTTGCAGACCGCTGCCTTACCACTTGGCTATGCCGCCCAAAAAATGGAGCGGGAAACGGGATTTGAACCCGCGACTTCGACCTTGGCAAGGTCGCACTCTACCACTGAGTTACTCCCGCTCAGAAGTATCTTATTTAAATAGTTATCCTTATATTGTCAACAATAAAATAACTTGGGAATAAGTTAGGAACGTGGACGAATTAACTTCCCCAAGTAGGCGCACAGATTTGGGTCGAATTTGTTCGATCTCAGATCACAAAAATTGAAGGAATAGCGTGCTATTTCAAGATGTTTGGGATTTGAGATCGGACAAAGGCTGCCTGAAGCTGTGATGCATAGTTGGCGAAGTTATTTCGTCCACGTTCCTTAGTTCTTTAGAAGATTTCTAAACCTTATAAAATAATCAACCCCGGACCAAACTGTCAACACCAGGGCAGGCCACAAAAAAACCATCCCTATTACATGAAAATTTATCCCAAAATAAGGATAGTGCAATAAAAGGGGTATTATTGCGGATATCTGAAAGCCAATTTTGTATTTGCCAAGGCTGGATGCGGAAACATCCTCTTTTCTTTCAACAATAATATTCCTAAGACCTGTTACTGCAAGCTCGCGCCCTATAATTATACAAACCATCCATGCAGGTACCCACCCGTGAGACGAAAGCATAATAAAAGTAGACGAAACAAGGAGTTTATCTGCAAGGGGGTCCATTGCTTTCCCTAAATTAGAAACAAGCCCCCTCTTTCTTGCATAAAAGCCATCAAGATAATCAGTTATGGCTGCCGCGCTGAAAAGTATGGCAGCAATAAAAGTACAAAATCTGTTAGGGAATAAAAGGAGAACAACAATTCCCGGAATAGCTGCAATGCGATATAGAGTCAACGCATTGGGATGACTTAATATTTTTTTTATATCCAAGCCTGAAAACATTGGTTTATCTGTTTAATACTTTATTTGTTGGCTTTGTTCCAATCATTAAGAAAAGCTTTAATCCCTTTGTCGGTAAGAGGATGCGATGCGAACTTGCTAAGCACATTAAATGGAATGGTAGCAATGTCCGCACCCATTAAGGCCGCATCAAGTACATGCAGCGGATTACGTATACTTGCTACAATTACCTCGGTCTCAAATGCATAATTATTGAAAATCTCGACAATCTGTTCAACCAGCAGAATGCCCTCATTAGAAATATCATCAAGCCTTCCTATAAAGGGACTCACATAGGTCGCTCCTGCCTTTGCCGCCATAAGTGCCTGGAGCGGCGAAAAGATAAGAGTAACATTTGTCTTTATCCCTTCTTCTGAGAGTTGACGCGTTGCCTTTATACCATCAATTGTCATGGGGATCTTTACAACAATATTTTTGTGAATACTTGCCAGATGCCGGGCTTCCTTGAGCATGCCCTCGGTATCAAGGCTGATAACTTCCGCGCTTATAGGGCCATCAACTATTTTGCAGATTTCTTTTATGATATCTTCAAAATTACCTTTCTCTCTTGCAATGAGAGTAGGATTGGTCGTCACCCCATCAGCCATACCCATGCAGTTGGCTTCCTTTATTTCTTCTATGTTTGCGGTATCGATAAAAAACTTCATCTATTTAAACCTCCGGGATTGATGCCTTTTCAAAGGTCTCTCAAAATGGCTCGAATAAGCAATTAGGAACGTGGACGAAATAACTTCCCCAAGTAGGCGCACAGATTTGGGTCGAATTTGTTTGATCTCAGATCACAAAAGTTGATGGAATAGCTTACCTATTTCAATATTTTTGGGATTT
>JABZFQ010000089.1 GCA_014237365.1 Desulfobacteraceae bacterium
TGCCACTGCATTCCAGCATAATTGTTTCTGGACTGCGGAGACAATTGACCGAAGAGTGTTGGAAAGCCTTTGCTATCTCAAATATCTTCTAAACAAGTGGTTCTGCTAAAGCTTATCCTGATGTACGAATTCTCTACACACTGAGTAGAGAATTAAGCAGGGACTGTCGGAAAAGTCGATATTTTGAGATTTTTGAGATATTACATTCAGACCTGAAATTTCAATGCGGCAGTCCATAGCGTTTTACAGAGATATGTTTAATTCAATGTTTCGATTTTGGTACTTTTCCGACAATCTCAATTGATGAAAACACCACTCAAGTTGTCCCAAAAGTAAAAAATCCCCGGAAAATAACCATAATTAAGCGTTTAAATTTGAAACTAAGGAATAAAATTTGCAAAATTAGGAGTTTTGGGACAGCCTGCACTCTAAAGTTTATGGAATGATATTTCCTGTAGCTTTCATGCACCTGCTCAAAGAAGGCATAATAACTGCGAGCGCATATGATGAACTGAAAAGAACGTGAAAATACTATGTGAATTAAAAACTGCATTTAAAAAATAGGTCAGTTCCGATTTGAATTTACTGTGTAAATCGAAGTGTCAACACATTATTTGATCAAAATGCCAAATTGCTCAACAGCGAAATAAATATATCTATAGATATCATTGAAAACTCAACTTGGTGTTGGTACAATTATGAATTTCAAAAATATCTGCTTATTGAGTGTTTTATTTTTGTTTATTAGTGGATGTATAAGCAACGAAAACATAGCACAAGATTATGATACTGAATTTAAAGTGATCACGGTTGAGAATTGGGACGAACGCGAAGCAACAGTTGATTCTGATGGTAATTTAATCTACAAACGCGATGGTTCATATTATTCTCGAAATTTAGAAACAAATGAAGAAAAAATTGTTCCAACAGACTTTGCTGTGAGTGTAAACATATAAGTTATTATGGCGATGGGCTTGCGGTGGTGACCGACGAAAAAACAGGTTGTATAAGCGTTGATGGTAAAAAAGTGGCATTTTTAGCTGATGTTTGGGATGGAAACAATAAAGGATTATATAAAAGCCTTTATTATTATGATCTAGAATCGAAGAAAGCACAGAAGCTGTTGTCAGATGGCAGAATCGTAGAGATAGTTGGCTGGACAAGCAATAACGAAATCATATTTTATGAAAGTATGAGAGATGTTGATTTTAAATCGCCAGCGACCGCGGAGCTGTTTTATTTCAACATAACTGAAAATAGAAAATACAGTATCGAGGGGACTGAATTGGATTGGAGTTTTTCTATAAGTCCTGACGGTTCAAAGGCGTTGTTAATAGGCGTTAATACGCGCATATATGATTTTACGACAAAGAGTACAACACCAATCGATATCGGTGTGTGGAGTGATTCGAGCAAAAAATATGCATCACTAACTGATGAGGGGCTTATCATTTTCAATACAGAAGACGGCTCCAAAAAAACAATTGATTACATAGCACGTGAAAACCATATGCAAAGGCTTGTTTGGTATAAAAACAAAGTGTACATCATCGTTTTTGCCCCATCGGTTTCTATGAATAGCTATAAAGGCGGAGACACTGATTATGGCACAGTTACAGCGACATTCAATGGCAAAAATCCGACTGTGAGGTATCTGGATATGAAACCGGGTGATGTTGCAGAAATACATGTTACAGTCACTTCAAAAATAAATTCATCGAGTATTTTTATCACGCTGATTGAACCACATACAAAAACGTATGCGATTTTAGAAGGACCCAGCAAAATGGATCAATACATTTACAACAATAGCGTAACCGCCGGATGGTCAAAAACATATATTTGGAAGGTGTCTCCAGATGGAGGGGAAATTGATGTTTATGCTCCAATAGATGTTCAAGTTGAATTTTCTAATCATGAAGAGAGTTATATGATAAATGATGGCGAATTCAGAAGAAACGTGTACTTTACAATCGCTAATCCCTACATAGTTAACAAATAATTTATAAGTATTGCCTGAAATCAGTCATCTCCCCCACATCCCTC
>JABZFQ010000177.1 GCA_014237365.1 Desulfobacteraceae bacterium
CAACCACAGGCGTTGCCCCTACGTTATTTGAAAACGAATTGTATCACATAATAGGGAACCATCATCAAGATGGCATTGTTTTATTTTGGTTACACTCAAGTTATTTCGTCCACGTTCCTAATTATAGTAGATTATAGATTGCCTGATATGGATGGTCTTGAGTTTTTTAATAAATAAAAAAAATGACAAAGGAGGAAAGCCAGGCATGAAGAAATGGTATAGCATTGTATTGTTGTGTGTAGTTTTTCTGTTCAGCAGTATTATAAGCAGCTCCGCCGAGATTTCATCAGATGAATTGCTGCAGATTCTGAAAAAAAAGGGCATTATTACCGACAAAGACATTGAAAAAGCAACTACATCAAAAGAACCAGTAAAAGAAATAGCTCAGGAAAAGGATAAGGATAAATTTGTAGTAAAGACAGCCAGAAAACCAAAAAGCGTTAACTTTAAAGGGCGAGTGCAGGTAAGATACACCTATATAGAAAATGGCGACCTCGGTAATGTGACTTACCAAAAGGCATTTGATCGAGAAGAGTTCGATGGCTTCTCCATCAGGCGTGTACGCCTGAGATGGTATGGCGAAGTTATTGATAAATGGAAATATCATGTCCAGGTCAGTGTTGACGGTGACAGCAATGCCGACAGTATAGATACTTCGCTGCCGGATTATGCGCTCAGAAAAGACGATGTCGGCCTCAAGTTGCAGGATGCTTATTTTACCTATGATCACAATCCATACTTTAATGTAACTGTAGGTCAGTTCAAGTCCCGATTTTCACCTTCATACCTTGTTGCAGGGCCTACTCTCCCTCTATGCGAACGTCCGCTTGTTATTGATAAGCTCGCCCGGAAGCGTGAAATTGGGATAAGCTTTGAAGCAGCCAAGAATGGCGCATTTGACGGCAGGGGCCACAAAGGCAAACTGCATGATAAACCTTTTTACTATGCAATAGGTTTATATAATGGCAATAGTTTCAATAAAATGCAAAATGACAATGATAACCTTATGGCAACCGCCATGGTTGTTTACAGGCCGTTAAAATATATAAATTTCGGCATCAGCTATGCATACGACCGAACCGGATATGATTACGAAACTACAGTTCTTGGAAATGCCTTGATTGATGCTAATGATAATTATGTTTTTGAAACAAAAGACGGTGTAGTCGGCAAACACCTGAACATATGGGATTTCAACTCAGCGTTAGATATTGGACCATTTCATGCCCAGATTGAATATGTACAGCAACATGGACACAATAAAAACAGGGCATATGGCTATGGAATACAGGGACAGTATGACCTGACCGACAACTTTCAGCTTACGGCCCGTTATGACGAATTTGATCCAAATGTAGATGTGGATAACAGTTTAGACAGCCGCTGGTACACGTTTGGATATAACTGGTTTATTCACGGACAGAATATTAAATGGCAGCTTAATTATACAGTAAGAAAGGAAATGCATGGATATCATGAAGACAATGATATTTTAGTAACGCATTTTCAGGTACTCTTCTAACTTCTACGCAGCAAAACAAAAAACCCGGGTCGATTTGGCCCGGGTTTTTTTATTATAGTAAACTGGTTTTTATTTAAATGATGACTAGAAGTTGATCTGCCATTTTGCGCCAAAGTAAGTCTCATCTCCTTGATCTGCACCACTTCTATCGTCCTTATAATCATAACGACCGATTTCAGGAACAATGGTTACGCCTTGTGCCAGTGTAATTGGAGCCTGCAAATAAATTGCCAGGGCTTCATCATCTTCAGCATTATCGAAATCATCTTCAAAGGATATATAGCCGCATCCGAGTTCAGCACAAACCACATCGCTAAATTTAACGCCTATAGATGCTACGCCGCCGTAGCCGTCATTATTTTTAATTTCATCTTCGACTGGATCATACTCAGGTGCGGCATCTGCTTCAGGATCAGTGGTAAGTCCGTAATAAGCCACGTTCTGGCCGCCCCAGATCATAGCCTTTAATGTTACAGGACCTGCATTTACTACTCCGGCAACACCATAGATATAGCAGGTAACATCACATTCCTCGTCTGCTGCATCAACAACCTCAAATGCACTCCAGCCACCAAATGCCTTTACTGAAAAGGTGTCCATTGCCAAGGTATAGCTTGCCTCTACTTTGGGGAGAGTAGTATCAACATCACTAAAACCGAGGTTATTTACCTCTGGAGTTATTAATGCAAGTTTAAAACCGTCAATCTTAACCTGAATCATGGGATTAAATGTAAAGAATCCACCAAAGCCTCTCAAACCATAGTCATCATCATAAACCTGATTTGTGACGAAATGAAGAGGTGTATATTCTTTTCCTACAGTCAATTCACCGGGACCAAAGTTCCAGGTTCCGTAGAGTCTTCGTAAAGTTACATCAGAATTAGTATGACCATACTCAAAACGGCCGCCTATATCACCATCCTGTACCGTTGCACCAACATGTGAAACAGTATTGAATCCCCATCTTGAATCTCTGTCGTTAAAACCGGTTGCGTTTGTATTTTCATCCTGGTACACTCTGAAAGTCTGCATGCGAACGCTTCCATAAAAATCCCAGTCTGTTGTTGCTCCGGCCGGAACTGCAAATACAATTGCAAGCATTATTGCTGATAAAATAACAAATATTTCCTTCATCATAAATTTCTCCTTAAGCCTCCAAATTTAAATAATCACCGTTTGTCCAACACCTTCGGTCCAACTAAAACCCTCCCCTTTTTTCACCTCCTTTTCAAGATAAAACCACATAAAATCTTTTAATATTATGAACAATTTAACCTTTTTTAACAACAATTAAACTCTCTTTATTAATAACCAGCAAGATAAATGTCAAGTTATTTTATAATTTACAATAAATGTAAAATGATATATCCTATTGTTTTAGTTATCAATTTTCGCATATTACAAAAACTGGCCACTAATCCCTAACCCCCTAATCCCTGCTTTTTTTATACAATTCTTTTAAAGGACTTCTCAAGAGATTCTAAAGTCCAGCTTATCCAGGTTGGACGTCCGTGAGGGCAAAGTGACGGGTTTTCGCATTCATCGAGCTGCGCAAGCAGTGCCGTTATCTGCTTATCCAAAAGCCGTTGATTCGCTCTAATTGCTCCATGGCATGCAATAAGCATAAGGCATTGATCAATTGTCTTTTCCAGACCTTGAGTTAAACCTGATTCCAGCATTTTCTCCGCAAGTTCCAAAACAATCAGCTTAATCTCCCTGTCTGCAAGAATAGCAGGAACAGACTTAACCACAAAAGTTGTTCCGCCAAAGGGCTCAATTTCAAGTCCAAGTTTTTTCAGATCCGGAATAAGTTTCTCAAGCATGTGTGCTTCTCTATATCCGATATCAATGGTTTCCGGCATTAGAAGTTTCTGAACTTCTATTTTTGAATTCATAGAAAGTTTTTTCAGATGCTCAAAAAGAACCCGCTCATGCGCTGCATGCTGATCAATAAGCACCAGCTCTTCATTAGATTCGCATAGTATATATGTGTTATGAAACTGACCAACTACCCTTAAATCACTAAAACGCTTTTCCTCCCAGAAACTTTTTTGCGTAGCAGGAAAATCAGGAATATCTTTGATGGATTTGCTGTACTGTGGAACAGACTCTGAAACAAAAAAAGGCTCTTGTCTGGAAAAATTTTTTGCACTCCATTTTGGCTGATCAGCTATATGCAATGTTTCTGATACAGTTTCTATCAAAGTTTTATTAACATTTTTTTGCTGCGCTAACCGAACCTCGTGTTTTGTTGGGTGAACATTTACGTCCACCTGGTCACAGGGCACCTTTATAAAAAGCACTGCAACAGGAAACTGCCCCTTGATCAATCTTCCTGCATATCCTTCAAAAAGTGATAGCTGTATTCCTCTATCCCGTACAAACCTGCCGTTTATATATAAATAGATTCCCCTGGAAGTTTTTCGTGAAATCCGGCGAGATGAAATCCATCCTTCACCTGAAACAAAGTTGTTTTCAAATTTGATTCTTAAAAGATCATTTCTCATATCATTTCCAATAACATCCAGAACCCTGTTAAACGGATCAGGCGATGAGTACCAGTTTTTAACTGTTTTTCCATTGTGATATAGTTTAAATTGGACATCAGGCCATCCCAATGCAATATTTGCAACAGTTTCTATAATATGCCCCATTTCTGTTTTTACTGTCTTTAAGAATTTTCGTCTGGCAGGAGTATTAAAGAAAAGATGCCTGGCGCTCATCATTGTGCCTTTGGGGGCACCAATTTCAGAGACCTTTTTTATTGTTCCTCCCTCTACAAAGATCTCTGTGCCGACTTCAGATATTTTATCTCTCGTGATAAGAGAAAATTTGGAAACAGAGGCAATGCTGGGAAGCGCTTCACCTCTAAAACCAAGTGTATTTATAGAAAATAAATCTCTGTCCTTATAGATTTTACTGGTTCCATAACGTTCCAGGGAAAGAAGTGCATCATCATGGTTCATTCCAATGCCATTGTCAGAAACACGCATCAGAGACAAACCGCCGTTTTCAATCTCGATTATAACTCTTGTGCTGCCTGCGTCCAGTGAATTTTCTACGAGTTCCTTGACAACTGAACAAGGCCGTTCTACGACTTCGCCGGCAGCTATCTTATTGGAAAGAATCTCGGGAAGTATTTTTATTTTGGACACGTTTAGCCAACATTTCTCATGAACAACATTTCTCAAGAACAAAGCGTCGCAAAAATTCCGCTTCCTTTGGAGAAAGGTTGAATTTTATGCAGGCTTCCTCTATAATTTTATTCAGGTCTTTTCCAGGCTTAAACTTCCTCTGATCAGAAACCCACTTAACCGCCTTTCTTATATCTTCGCCTTCCGGTTGAATACTCATGTTTTATCCTCGCCTACAACACAGGCTTTTTATTGTGAAAATCCGTTGCCTGCTCGAAATTGTATGCTACTTTAATCATTTTTTCTTCATTAAAATGTTTTCCTATTATCTGCAGGCCTATTGGAAGTCCTTGTGAAGAAAATCCGCATGGAACCGACATGCCGGGTATCCCTGCAAGATTTGCCGAAAGAGTAAATATATCGGATAGATACATTTTTAGGGGATCTTCTGTTCTTTCCCCTGTTTTAAAGGCCGGCGTCGGCGCTACCGGAGATAACAACACATCGCAGGATTTAAATGCTTTTTTAAAATCTTCTGTAATCAATGTGCGTACCTGGGAAGCCTTCCTGTAATATGCATCGTAATAACCGGCTGAAAGGCAGTATGTCCCTATTATTATACGGCGTTTGACCTCGGAACCAAACCCCATTGATCTTGTGCTTTTGTACATCTCTATAAGATCATTCTTGTTTTTATCTCTTAAGCCATACTTTACACCATCATATCTGGCAAGATTTGAACTGGCCTCTGAAGGAGCAATGACATAATAGGCCGCAACCGCATATTCACTATGTGGTAGAGAGACTTCCACACATTCAGCGCCAATGCCCTCAATGGTCTTTACTGCATTTTTCACTGCTTCTGAAACTTCAGCATCCAGGCCGGACAAAGCATTATATTCCCTTGGAATGCCAATTTTAACACCCTTTAATCCTTTTTCAAGAAATGTCGTATAATCAGGCACATCCATAGGCACTGATGTGGAGTCTCCAGCGTCATAACCGGAAATAGCGTTCATCAATACAGCACAATCCGTAACATTCTTTGTCAGGGGGCCAATCTGATCAAGCGAAGAAGCAAATGCCACAAGGCCAAAACGGGAAACTCTTCCGTAAGTCGGTTTCATGCCAACCACTCCGCAGTAAGACGCGGGCTGCCTTATTGATCCGCCTGTATCTGAACCCAGAGACCCTAAACACATATCAGCAGCAACTGCCGCTGCTGACCCTCCGCTTGAACCGCCTGGAATATATGATAAATCCCATGGATTATTTGTCAGTTTAATGCCTGAGTGCTCTGTAGATGAACCCATAGCAAATTCATCCATGTTTACCTTTCCCACAATCACTGCGCCTGCTTTTTTCAGCTTTTTTATTACAAATGCATCATAAGGGGGCACAAAATTTTCAAGAATCTTTGATGCACAGGTAGTACGAAGATCTTTTGTGCAAATAAGATCTTTTATTGCCAAAGGTATGCCTGTAAGGTGTGTAATATTGCCTTTTGCAATAGCTTTGTCGGCAAGTTCTGCCTGAGTCATTGCTGTTTCACCGGCAACAGTGATATATGACCCCACGCGCGGTTCAACAGACTCAACCCGATCAAGAACACTTTTTGTCAGCTCCTGTGAAGATATCTCTCTGCTTTTTAATAGATTGTGGGCTTCATGTATAGTAAGTTCGTAAAGATTCATTTTTTCATCCTGCTCCTTTTTTAACATATAATTTTCGGAACCACAAAATTCCCATCCTCTTTTTCAGGAGCATTTGCAAGAGCTTTATTTCTGTCAAGATGCTCTTTTACTTTGTCTTCACGAAAAGCATTGGTCAGAAAAATTGCATGTGAAGTTGGCGCCACCCCTTCGGTATCAACACGATTAAGCATATCAACGTATTCCAGTATATTATCTATTTGTCCAGCAAACTTGCCGATGGACTCTTCATCCAGGTCAAGCCGAGCAAGATTCGCAACATGAACTATTTCTTCTTTAGTAATTCTCATTAATTTCTCCCAACAAACAAAAATGAAAAGTGAATATTGTATATTGAAAATTGAAGGAATTCTGTTAATTTTTTAAAAAAAGAGCGAAGCGATTCCACAAATTTTCACTTTTCACTTCTCATTCCTATAGCCGCTGATCCCTATCTATTCACAAGGATCGGACCATATTTTCCCTTATCTTTAAAATAACCTATCCTTACTCTACTATTTAAACATATATCACAAGGTAAGGCAATAATGATTCATAACAGAATCTTGGTTTAAAATGGTTCTAAACAAGAAATGAAACACGTTGTCATGTCAAGGCGGGATAGAAGCGGGTTCGGGGATTACCTCTGCATACATTTTTATAGGAACAACCTTCATATCTCCAAACATCAAAGCTAAGGACTCGCCCAAAAATAAATTTACATTTTGATGCGCCGATCCATCCCGCATGACTGCGTTGCTCGTCGGTTAAATAGCTCGTTATTCGCTCTCCTCGCGTCTTGTCATGCGAGTGCCTCGACACCTGAAAATGTAAATTTATTTTTGGGCGAGTCCTAAGCGAGACATGGTCTCCAACACTTTCTGGATGCATTAATCTTATTCTAATACCCGAAGTATCACTTATATCTTACCATTCGCTTTAAAAAGTTGTGTATTGTTTAATTGCCAACCACAACATATTGTGCTCAATGTGATATGGCAACAAAAATCAAGAATAACGAAAAAAGATGAACGTCCAACATCGAATAATGATGTCGCTCCGCTCTTCAAATTATTTTACAATAGAGATAAGAATTGGTGTCAAAGCTTGAATTGTGAATTAAGCTTTTCAAATTGGTTTTTCACTTTTTTATCTTTATTTATCTTTTCTTTAAATGTTTTCACACAATGACTGATAGCAGAATAACTCATATTAAAAAGCTGCCCTAACTTTTCATTGGTCATTAATCCTTATTCCAAAGTAAATAAACGATTAAATCACGTTTGTGTTTAGCTATACCGCGCAATCGTTTTGCCTGAATGCATTTATCAATATCAATTTGAACGATTTTCGCAGATTTTTTTAATAAATCCTCCACATTTATATCTTTTGCCAGATGCTTTTGCTGAGGCAAATCATTGTGGGGGGATATCCGGTAAAAACTGCTTTCGAATTTTATCAACAAATTTTTTAGAGCCTAAAATCATACCATGGTGAAGATCCTCCAGAAGTCGCTTCTCTTGCATTGCCTTTTTTAAATTTGCGCGGTTGGTTCTTACGGCTACCAACGTAAGGTGGGACAACTGCTTTGGTGGATTCGTCGCTTATGCTCCTTAATCCACCCTACGATTCAGGCTACCAAGATAAGTTTGTAGGGTGGATTAAGCGAATCCACCAAAAACTGTCAATTCAATCAGGAGAGTGTCCCGCTTTAAGTTGGCAGCCTGTTTTGTTAACCATTTGAAGATGTAAATGAGGTAATTAATTAACTGGGCAGAGAATAGAGTTTTGGGGATCAGTCGCCGGCGTGATTTCAATTGAGTATAACCAAAATAGAACAAAGTTGTTGATTTTCGGGGATGGTTCCCCGCTCTGTGATATATGCGAAATATTGGTGGAATGTGCGAAACGATTCGAACCTCCGGAAAATCAGGCCCAATGTATTCGGCAATATCCCGTAGGGGCAGGCCCCTGTGCCTGCCCTGATAATATGCAACCACAGGGCGGAAGGGCAACCACAGGCGTTGCCCCTACGTTATTTTTTGAAAACGAATTGTATCACATAATAGGGAACCATCATCAAGATGGCATTGTTTTGTTTTGGTTACACTCATTTCAATTTTACGAATAGCTGCCTCAGACCTGAGCGGTTCAGGCAGCTCTATAACCTGAATCTTCCCGACGGCTTAAAATGCTATCATTAAGTCTTTGATTTTATAGGTTTTTTTGAAATATTTAGTGTAGTAATATAATTATCATTGAATCTTCTTGATATTGTTGACTCTG
>JABZFQ010000118.1 GCA_014237365.1 Desulfobacteraceae bacterium
CTGGATAAGATCCTCGGTTTTATCAGGAACATTTTTTTCAAAAAGAAAAAGAAGATCTACATCCGAGTGAATACATTGCTCTTCCCTACCGTAGCCACCTGTTGCAAAGATCGCATAAGAATTCTTGTTTATACCCATCATAGGGCAGACTTCACTTCTTTCAAAACCTTCACGAAAATAATCGTCTAAAATCCTGGCATTATGCTCTAAAAAAAGGGGTCTTTTCTGTTTAAAAACCCTGAAATCAGTTGCTCCCTCTTTTTCTGCAACATCTTTGAAGCATGGTCATACTTGTTTTTTATGTTTGTTGCGAGCAATAGTGTTGTCCCCAAAATAAAGTTTAATAGACTTTATTTAAGTATCAGCAACAAATATGCCAAAAAAATATATAAACAATAAAATCTATTAATTCAGCAAGATAGGCGTATTGGAGTGAAAGAGATAAAATATAATATTACAAATTTGTAAGTAAAAGATGCAATATTTACAATTTTGTAGACACCAGATCTGCTTGGCAGATTAGTTGTTTAGTCCTTTAGCATCGTCTCTTATTATCTCCCCATTGCCTCCTATTATTGAACTGATTTGATATTCAGTTGCAAAATCTGAGGAGTTAGTGTTTTAATGTTTGATGTTCAATACAGAACAAATTGACATAAAATCGCTATCTATGCTTTAATATTATAATTATAATATAGGCGATCCTGTTCATAGTGTTAATTCTTAATTTTTTTTGAAAGGCTCTCAATGGGCTATTCAGCATTTCTGAAACCACGGCAAGAAACGATTTCTGACGCAGGATATTTTTCATATGAAGGATGGTTTATTAGAAATCCTTAGAGAGCGAATAAATAGTGTAAAACCACAAGGCAAGCCCTACCCGATTTTTGATCGGAGAAAAGGGGCATGATGTGGAACTGGGATATATTGTTACTGGTTGGAGGTGAGATTATGAGTCAGACGATAGAAATAGAGCTGTCAGAGAATGTGTTTCTGGCTATGCGGAAGGACCCGAAAGATCTGGCAAAAGAGATGCGCCTTGCCGCAGCAGTCAAGTGGTATGAACTCGGCCTGTTAAGCCAAGGGAAGGCCGCGGAAGTTGCGGGGTTGAGCAGGGCAGAATTCATAAATGGATTGAGCCGTTTTAAGGTTTCACCGTTTCAGGAGACAGCGGAGGAAATTCTTGAAAACCTGGAGGGATAACCCTTGATGGATAAAATCATTTGTGATGCTTCGCCACTCATTGTTTTGGCAAAGGCCGATCTACTTGAGTTGCTGCCAAATCAATTCTCAGAAATTGTTGTGCCTCAAGCTGTGGTTGAAGAAATTCTTGCAGGGCCTTTCGACGATCCGATGCGGAGGTTGATCTCCAAAATAGAATGGCTGAAACATGTTCGGATTGATCCGCCACTATCGCCGATAGGAAGTTGGCAATTGGGGCGAGGAGAATCAGAAGTAATTGAGTATGCTCGGTTGCAACGGCATTGTGCAGTCCTAATGGATGATCGGGCCGCAAGGCAAGCCGCCTTTGCCGTAGGCATCAAAGCTTACGGCACGCTGAGTATAATTGCAAGAGCAGCGAAACAAGGTAATGTAGAATCATTTCATAAATCTGTGGAAGCCCTGAAAGTAGCTGGATTGTATTTGAAAGGCGATATCATAGAAACGGTTCATAAAAGCATTCACAAAAACAGGGCTTAAGAAAAAACCGGCTATCAACGTAAGTCTGGACAGACTGTAAATTCAGTTAGTTAGCGATTCAATAGATTTTGCTTGATTGTGGCAGAATATGTTCCGCTTTAAGTTGGTAGTGTCGTGTCATGCTTGAAATATCGTATCCGGCACTCGTCATTCCCGCGAAGGCGGTCAGAGGGGGTCTACTTTTGACTCTTAATGGGAATCCGCAAGGGTCAACCGTAGACTTGACCCCATGTGTGTGTGTAAATTATCTGAAAGTCTATAGTTAACTCGAAACTATCTTCATCGATATCTTTACTTCCTCTTCAACCATAGCCCATATCTGTCGTTTTAATTTTAGATATTCATCAGTGAGTTGAACCTCAACCTTTCCGAAATGGGGGAGTTCGATGTCATAGATGTGTTTGACTGTTCCTGGTCGAACAGACATAACAACAATTTTATCGCTTAAAATAAGCGCTTCGTCAATAGAGTGGGTTATAAAAAGTACAGTTTGTCCCGATTCATTGACAATTCTCAAAAGCTCTTGCTGCATAATCTGCCTCGTCATTGCATCCAGGGCTGCAAAAGGCTCATCACACAACAGAATGTCAGGCTTATTTGCCAGTACCCTGCATAGAGCAGTACGCTGGCGCATTCCTCCTGACAGCTCCCCAGGGTAGGCATCTTCAAATCCTTTTAAGCCAACCATTTCTATGTACTTAGCTGATTCCTCTCTTCGCACCTTTTTAGAAACGCCGTTTATTTTAGGCCCAAACTCAACATTTTTTCTCACACTCAGCCATGGAAATAAGGCATAATTTTGAAAAATCATACCGCATCGCGGTTCAATTTTTGTTATAGGCTGCCCGTCGAGTAAAATGTTCCCTGAACTGGGAGTTAAAAATCCTGCGACCATGTTAAGGACAGTTGTTTTACCGCATCCCGAAGCGCCCACTATTGTTAATATTTCACCTTTTTTAATCTCAAGGGAGAAATCTTTTACTGCTACAATATCACCTTTACGTAAAGAAAAGCGTTTTGTTATATTGTCAAATTTAATTAATGTTTCGCTCATGTTCCGGAAGTTTTCCTTTGATAGGGCAAAAGCACTCTTTCTAACCCGCGAAAAAGAATATCCAATACCAGCACTGTAACACTGATACTAATCATGCCCACAAGAACCTGACCGGTATCAGACCATTCTTTAGCAGTCCAGATTCGAAATCCTAAACCACTATTAGCGCCAACCATTTCGGCTGAAATAACACATGTCCATGCAATAGCAAGAACAACTTTAAGGCCTGTTAACAGGTCCGGCAATGCTCCAGGGAGAATAACATAACGAAGTATCTGTAGTGGTGAAGCGCCAAGATTCATGGCAGCTCGTCGAAGAGTGGGATCCACACGCATGGTTGCATCTGTGGTATAAACTAAAATGGAAGCAAAACTCCCCATAAAAACAATTGCATACTTTTGCTGCTCATCAATACCCAGCCAGAGCATAGAAAGGGGGATCCAGCTTAATGCGGGCAAAGGTCGGATTATTGAAATAATCGGATTTATCGCAGCACGAATAACCGGGTTCATCCCCAGAATTAACCCTGCAGGTACACCTGCAAGAACACTCAATAAAAATCCTGTCAGCACTCTTGTTGCGCTTATTTTAATGTCTGTTAATAAAACGGCATCTTTAGCAGTAGTCATTTGAATTGCTTTATCAATGACCTGGGTTGGCGCCGGTAAGAAAAAGGGGTCAATAACATTTGTTCTCACAAGAATTTCCCAAAGACTGAGAAAAACAAGTAACCCTATAGCTCCAATAACAGAAGAGCCCCATAAACCAAGTTCTTTTCCTTCCACCCGTCATTCCCCCTAACTTATAATGATTGCACTTTTATTTATCTGTAAGCGTTCACGGTTGCCGGTTCACAGTTCACAGTTTTTTCGAGGACCCCATAATTCTCCCCTATCTTCTGTTTTTTTCAACCGTGAACCGATAACTGTAAACCGTGAACAGCTACATTTTCATTTCCTAAGGAACGGGGTTTAAACAACTTTCCCATTCCTGCATCTCATCTTCAGGCCGCCTTTGCCCGATCTGAGAGCACAAAATCTACAAAATAGCTCGCTATTCCTTAAGATTTTGAGCCCTCAGATCGAACAAATCCAACCTAAATCTGAGCGCAATAACGAGAAAGTTATTTAAACCTCGTTCCTAAAAAGAGAGAATATCAAGATTAACCCATTTGCGAAAATCAGGTTTATTTGGAATAACTTTCATATCCTCATGAAGAATACGGACAATATAATCTGCCTGACCAAATATACCATTATCAGTCATAATACGCCTCTGGTCTTCAATATCATGCCAGATGAATTTTTCTATATTTTTCTGAATAAGACTTAAATCCTGGTTAATATATTTTCCCTGGATCAACTTAACTGCTTCCTCTGAATTATAATCAACCCACTTCAAAGACTCAAAATAAGCTTTCATAAACCTTTTGGCTCTTAAGCGATCCTCATCACTCCAGGCCTTATTTATTATCAGAACATCAGGACCGGTCATGGTACCAAACTTTTTATAAACTTCCGTATCCGTATCCATTCCCAGAACTGTTGCACCATCAATAGATACAAGTTGTGAAAAGCCTGGCTCCCAGATTATCGCTGCATCTATTCGACCTGTTTGAAATACTGAAGGAACATCCCCGACCTCAAGATTGACTAGACGAACATCCTTTTTTGGATCAAGGCCATGTTGTTTTAAAAGAAGCCTGCATGTAATATCAACAGATGCGCCAAAGGGAAAGCCGATTTTTTTTCCTTTTAATTGCTCAAATGACGTTATCCCTTCCTTTGCAACAAGCCCCTCAAATCCAGGTGCAATATCCTGATTACCAACCCAGTAAAAACGTGTATTGCCCTGCGCCATTGCACTAAGCATGGCAATTTCCCCTAAACTGGCAAAATGAGCCTCTCCTGAAGAAATAGCATTTAATCGATCCATGCTCTTTCCAATAAACTGCCATTTAACGTCAAAACCGTATTTCTTAAATATTCCCTTTTCTATGCCAATCCATACAGGAATATGACCATACCATTGAGAGCCTACTACGATGACTTGATTTGATGGTGATTTATCAGTACAGCTTATAGAGAAAAATAGAAAAATTATGAAAAAACAGACGGAAGTTATTCTAAAAAGCCGTGTTTTCATTTAAAGACCTCCTTGTTTAAAACAAGCCTGTTGTTTTAAAACTGATACACTTTTATACGAAAGACTCAGGATATTTCTTTTTAATTGGAAAATAAATCGTAAGTTGTCAACACTTCCATCTGTGGTAATAGTATTAGCTAAAATAGATATATCGAACCAGTTCCAATCTTCCTGACACAAAATGGATCTGTAACGGTTCTGAAAATGATTTGTAATCAGCGCCAAGGGAAAACAGGCTGTTTGGGTTTTACGTAAATATTCTTTTGCGTTCTATACCTCTGGCAATAATATGATGAAGCACACCCGGCGCATCTATTACTCGATTGGCGTGACATGAAAAGCAGATATCATAGTTCAAGTACCCTATCAACTTATAAACCAATGTACTCCCCATATGTCCTCTATTATCGAACTGATTTGATATTCAGTTGCAAAATCTGAGGAGTTAGTGTTTTAATGTTTGATATTCAATACAGAATAAATTGACACAAAACCGCTATCCATGCTTTAATATTGTAATTATAATCCAGGCGATACTATTCATAATATCAATTCGTTATTAAAAGAGCATGGCCTTTGTTGGATGGTCGAACAAGGATGACATGACTTATAATACAGCGAAAACAAGAGTGGGGTAGGTTCTGTATATCTCCAGATAGCAAGTAATTGATGGATGTAAACATATAAAAAAATAGGGGGAAATAATGCTGGGAAATGTTAAGTATGTAACGGACGAAAAGGGTAAAAGACAGGAAGTGATTTTACCTTTTCAGATTTGGAAGGATGTAACAGACGAATTGGAAGCACTTCGAGAGAAGCATCAAATCTTAACAGGCTTGCAACAGTCATGTCGTGATGTCAAAAGACAAGAAAAAGGTGAGGTTGGAGAGCAATCGTTAGAAGGATTCTTAAATGAGTTATAAAATCATCCCAACGGAAACGTTCAAAACCCAGGTAAGAACTTTACAAAAGAAATACCCTATATATCAAACCCAGCAAAGCAACCATTACTGATAACGAAATTTTGTCCATCTTACGCAAGGAAGGGTTAATAAAATAACGTAACAAGCAGGCAAACAAGCCGTTCCACGCTGACGGCTAAAAGCGGGGGAAAGAAATCGAAGGGGAAATCAGGAAACATATTATTGCCTTTTTTCTTCGGGAAATAGGTATACTGTCCTTGCCACACGGTGTCCACTTTGCCACAGGATCGATTTGACATAGCTCAAACGGCGATCCGGAAAACGGCGGGGCAGAGCGGGGACATTTGCCGGGCCTGCCCACGCCTTTTTACCGCCTGTACATGACGGCGCGCAGATCATCTCCTAGAATCCGCCCAGTTGAATCATAATGACATGCCCAGGCAAACGATTCACAAACCATATTTTCTGCTGGGAAAACCGCAGGGCTCCGACCACGCGGCGCCGAAATCGGTCGTATCATGGGCCAGGGTCGGCAGGGCCGTCACTCTCCACCTCGCACCGGCCATGCCCCGCCTCCCCTGATATCTTTCGGGTGGTGCGGCCTTCCCTGCTCTTACTTGTCTGCCGCAACCACCCCTCGTTCTGTCTGGCAATCCCCACCACCTGTTCACTAACATGAAGATATGCCCTGGTGCTCGCAAAACCTCCGGCCTCGTGGCAGAGCCGGGCCAGCACCTTGAACCATTCCAGGTCCTGCCGCAATTGGAGCAACAGAGGCTCGCGGGCACGGGATGCATTCGCCTCGATGATCTGTTTCAGGACCTTGCGGCTGCAGTCGCGCAACTCCGTGCCGAGGGTATACTTGTGATAACGGCTGAAGTTGCGCACGATCTTTTCGATGTGCCCGGCCATATCAAAAGCCGCCTTGTAGATAGGCAGATGCTCATAACGCGCCATTTTATTGTCTTATTGTCGGTTTAATATTTTCGATTGACAATTTTTCTTCCAATCGTGGAATCAATCGTTAATTCCCAGCGGTAGCGGTCTATTAGCTTTTGAGAAAATACCATCTGCACCCCCCGTCAAAGCGCTCAAAGAATCAAAGCGTCAAATTATTCTATTCTCCACCTCGCACCGGCCATACATAGTGGTGGTGGCCCTTATGGGTGGTGTTCACGCCGCCGTGGCCGAGGCCCACGTACCACGCGGCGCCCGGACCGTCCGCGTGCGTGGTAGACGACCAATAGTAGTACGACTGCACGCCGGAGAATAGATGGCCGGTGGGCAGGCAGGGATTGTAATTGCCATAATCAATCAGGCTTTGCAGTTCCTTTACATTGGGAAGTCGCCAGTCGCCATCAACTGAGAAGTCTGACAAACCGCATTCTCCATCTGACAGATCATTAGCGAACGAAAGCGCCTCTCCCCAAGTAGCTGTGCCTGTGCTTCCAGTTGTACTATTATAGTTAGCCTGCTTCAGCCAGATCAGCCCTGTCAGATTATCCGTTACTGTCCCATTTAGGTTGTCCGTAAACCTCGGGTTCGGCCAGGCAACGCCTTTTTTCAGGTCCCCGTCGTCACCGGTAGCATAGCTGGTCGTCTGCCCGGTCTTTTCAACCGGCGCAACAGTACAATCAGGTTCGCCAAATTCACAACCCAGTGCGTCAGCAGCTTGCTGGAGCCCGGCACACGGATCTCCAGGCTCAAACGGTGGTTCTGCCCCAACCGGTCCTGCCCAAAAGACCCCAACAACAAATGCCATTACAATAGCCAACGCCAACATTGATCTTTGCTCTTTTCTCCTCATCTCTTTTTCCTCCTTTTTTCTTTGTGTTAATATACAAGCAACCGCACCGGCCCATCTGCCGGTTGGCCGCCCTGTCAATCAATACAATCTCCCTTTCGATTTTTATTTTTAAGCCTTTCAGATAGTTATAGCTATAGTTGATATTTACGCAAAAAGGTTATACTCAATTCGTTTTGACTTATTCCCAGCTCACTCGTTGCCCAGAAACAGAGCAAACTACGAGCCGCAACCGTCTTTTTTTGTAAGTTCATCAAACTTCGGTTAATCCACATTCTCTTTCTTGAAATCTTCCAACCTGTGCGGTTAGCCGTTAGCATTGAAAAGGACGTAGCAGTCAAGCTAAAAGGCTGTGAACGTCGAACATCGAACATCCAACATCGAATTTTGAATAAGGTATTCTGACAATTTATAAACTGGCGGAGCGAAGCGATTTCATCATTCGATGTTCAACGTTCGATGTTCGATGTTCGACGTTCAAAAAAACGCTTTGCTCTGCCGTTAAATATTCTCTTATCATAAACATTTTATTTCTTAATCTTACGACCATGCCATTAGGAGTGGAAATCAAAAATATTGTTCTTTCTCTTTTTGATACTATTGAGTATATTTATTCTCGTTGGAATGGTAAAATTTTTTAGGATCGCTCGGGCAGAGCCCGAGGTTTAATTAAGAATAATTAGCTTTTGAAAAAAATTCTTTCCTGGATGCTGATGAAAAATATATATCTTTTTGTATTTTTAAAAAGCCGCAAAATTTATGCCACTAACCGATCCGCCAGTTTATAATAGTTGTAATTTACTGATATTTTTAAATATTATAAAAAATACAAATGAGGCCGGTAAAAAATTTATTAATCGGTTTAAACCACTACCTCTGGTAGTGGTACCATAAAAAGGTTTTACCGTTGTAGTAATTATAAAGCCCTGATGCTTTTGTAAGTTTTTGATGGAAAATGTCGGTAACATAAT
>JABZFQ010000187.1 GCA_014237365.1 Desulfobacteraceae bacterium
ACAGGGGCCTGCCCCTACGGGATATTGCCGAATACATTGGGCCGGATTTTCCGGAGGTTCGAATCGTTTTGCACATTCCACCAATATCTCGCATATATCACAGAGCGGGGAACCATCCCTGAAAATCAATAACTTTGTTCTATTTTGGTTACACTCAAATAACTTCCCCAAGTAGGCGCACAGATTTAGGTCGAATTTGTTTGATCTCAGATCACAAAAGTTGATGGAATAGCGAGCTATTTCAATATGTTTGTGATTTGAGATCGGGCAAAGGTGGCCTGAAGCTGTGATGCATAGTTGGGGAAGTTATTTCGTCCACGCCTTAGTGTACAAGTACCGGAATCTTCGCCAGCTTGCCAAAGTTCTCCCCTCCAGAAGTCCCCGTTGGCAAATGAGGTGTGCAGTCCGGTAAAAAGTATATTGATTTTTTTACATATGGAGCAGGTGTCCCATCAGGTGTCCCATCATCATTTAGCAAATTAAAATATTGAACGAAGCTAGCCCAGCGCACCTTGCCATCAGTAGCAAAGACATCGCCGACAAAAGTTCCTTCTGCGTATGTGTCGTCTACTACATAGCCACCTTCTAAGTCTGTAAGTAGAACACCTTCATGTGTTGAGATAGACCAATCATCAACCGATGGCACATTGGTCATTACCTCTGGAGCGTCGTTGTATAAGGGATCTTCTCCTTCTCCGGTTATCCAGATTATGTTGAGTGCAACCGCGCCCACAACTTCCGCACACGTCCCTACATTGTTTGCATCACCGCAGTCTATCACGGGCAGAGTAAGTGTCCATGGTTGTGTTGTTCCGGTTTCGTCTTCCCAACAATCTTTCAGCGCCTTGAAAATGACACTGTCCTGACCGCCAGTCATTTCCATAGGCTCGCCAAGGCTAATTTCTTCCGGATTTCCACTGGCGCACACAAGATCTTTTAGATCATTGGCGTTCGTACCGCCGGCGCATGGGTTGTCCTCCTGGTTAAAACTGGTCCATCCACCTGTCTCGTTGCTTTCTGCATCCTGTCCACTGTTGATCATTCGGCCGATAGTGCAATCGTATTCATCATCATTATTCAATATGCTGTCCTTACAGATTGCAATGGGTTGATCCACATCGCCCGGTGCCAGTTTGCCGGAAAACCCGATATACCCCACTGCTTCAGCCGAAACCTCAAAACCTTCATAGCCAAAAATTCTAGCAAAAAAAGATGCTACGGGGGTTGCTTGTCTTCTGGCAACAACCCGTACTGCATTTATGAAATCCGGATCAGCATCCAGTTCCGCAGCAGTGACATTCCAGAGATCAGTTATCGCAAAAGAAGGGTTAGCAGTAAATTCCTTGTTAGCAAAACTCCAGTGCCCCCTCTGCACAGCAGCGATATTGTTGTTAATGTTGTCAGTGGTGTCATCGCCCGGTGTCCAATTAACTTCAACAGGCACAGTTTGACCATCGTCGTTTTTTTGACTATAGTTCGCTGTTGCAACGTTATAGGCAACTTTGTTGGCAGATTTAGAATCATCGCCATTAATATCAAAACAATTTATCGCAGTGCCGGTATCATTATACAACATTATAGCTCCGGCAAGCGCTCCCGCATCAGCCGCATTTTGAAGTTCATTCCGCGCTACATAAATATTGCCAAGGTCAACAACAAGAGCAGCAAGGCCAACAAGCGCAAACATCGACGCTCCGACTATGATAGCAGTCGCGCCACGCTGATTTTTCGACACTGACAACTTCTGGTTCTGATATTTTTTCATTTCTCTTATCTCCCCAATTTCTTATTCCATTCTCATTGTTGTTTGTGCTGATAAAATTATATAATCGTCAACAAAATTTGGAAGGACTAAATAATCATACCGGTACGATACTATGACAGTGAGGTTTGTGCCCTGTACTGGCTTTGTCGTTTGGGCTTTAATATTAGGAGTGGTGGAACCCTCGCCAAATGTTATCAAGTGTCCGTTACAGTATTTATCAACAGCATCAGATATTTTTTTGTTAAATTCTTCAAGGGTTTCACCTGAAACGAAGACAATCCCTGCCCGCGCTCCTTCACGACTGGCATTTGTAATCATAGCCTTATCGTAAAGAATAATCCCGAATTCAATCATTCCGAAGAGAAGCATAAGCAGCAAAGGAAGGATAATAGCAAACTCAATTGCTGCTGCCCCTTTCTGATCAAAAGGTATAATTTTTAGTTTCACCTTGCTACTCCTATTGCGATCCCGGTATATTATTTTTTCCGCTTCCATAGGAACGGGAACGAAATAACTTCCCCAACTATGCATCACAGCTTCAGGCCACCTTTGCCCGATCTCAAATCACAAAAATATCAAACTATAACCTAAATTGAGCGGTTCTTTACTTGATCTGCGCCGTTCTCTTGCGCATAAAGGCTTCGCAAAAAAACGCTTTAGGTATAAATTATCAAAAATGATAAGCAGCTCCTATAGTGAAGTTGGAATACCCGATCTCATCAAGGTCGTCAAATCCAAATGTGTAATTTCCTTCAATGCCGAGGGAAATGTTTTGAGTTGTAAAAAAGTCTAATCCTAATCCAACCTTGGCACACCAACCTGTCTCGTCAGCGCGCATTATTCCTGTACCGACAATTGTTGATAATTTTACTTTTTCAGTGGAGTGCTGGAAATACCCTTTTAGTACAATCATATATGTTAGTATTTCCAGATCGTCAGCATTATTTTCAAATTTGTTCAAGTAGTCGATGTCAAATTCAATGTCTAAAAGAGGGTGTGTGTGATAACCGATTTTTGCATTTACTCCCCATGAATTGTCATAATCATGACGATTACCAAAATCCTCAAAAGCATAAGAACCACCCGCTCCAACATAGAAGTGGCCAAGATGGTCCTGCTCTGCATACAGCGATGTGCATGAAAATATTACTACCACTAATACAGTAAAAAAGAGATGTGTTTTCATTATGTTTTCCTTTTTTCTCAATTCTTAAATCCCTATTGAGATAATTTTCTTATTTTTTCATCACCCTTATTTCCCGCCATTCTCCTCAATCAGCAGTTCGATCCTGCGATTTTTTGCCTTGCCCTCCTCTGTCTCGTTAGAAGCAATCGGTCTCTGGAAGGAGAATGCCCCCGACCCCAAACGAGACTCCTCTATCCCTTTTTCTACGAGAAAGTGTATAATATTTATGGAACGAGCAGAAGCCAGCTCCCAGTTTGTTGCAAATGTTGAGGAAAGCTTAGGGCTGATCGGTACATTGTCTGTGTGTCCTTCGACTGTGATATTCACATTCTTGCGATCCTTGAGTGTCTCCGCTGCCTTGCTAAGTATAGACTTTCCTCTGTCAGACAATACCGCGATCCCGGACGGATAGAGCACAGTCGCGGCCACCGTAATCTTGACCCCTTTGGGTTCCTGTGCAATTTTGAGCTGCTCGTCTGCGAGTTTCTTTCTGAGCGCTTCATAGAGTGCATGGCTTGATGGGCGGTATGTTATCTGAAACTCAAGATCATTCACGTTGGATCCGTAATATGTGATAGTATTATGCCGACGAATCCATTGACCTCTGCGATTGGATTTGTATTCAGAAGGTGCCAAATTTTTGGGAAACACCCATGAATAAGCGATCTTCTTAAAGTTGCCGGGGCTGTTCCAGAGTCCATAATGGCCATCGGGCGTTTTTGATTTATCTCGGTGGTTATTAAAATTATACACACCATCTTCAGTGACCTGTAGGCCTGCTTCAAGGTCAATTCGCTCCAGGCTGGCAAAGCTTTTTCCCGGCAATTTCAGAAGGGTATAGCCGTTTTTTGAAGCTGTGTCCCATGTATATTCATCAGGATAGATGTAAAGGAAATCCTTGACATAATCCTCTGTTTCATAGCCTTCCCTGTTTTGAAACCACATGTTGTATTTGGAGTAGTCTGAGCGGCTGGTTGTATATACCAATGCATGCCGGCCATCTTCTTCCAGGAAATATATCTGCTCTGAAATAACGCCTGAAGCTTCCGCAAACGATGCAGACGCAAGCAGGCAAAATGCTATCAACAATTTTTTCAGATGAGTCATTATAAAACCTCCCTCTTAATTTGAATAATCCGGCATCCTTCATAAGATAAGAGCCAGCAAAAAATAATCATTCCATTTTGAGCAAGCCCTAAGGACGCAGAAACACACGGTATAGTCGAATAGCCGCCGGCCCCAGGATTACGACAAAAAGAGATGGAAAAATAAACAAAATCAAAGGCAGCATTAGCTTTACCGGCAGTTTTGCCGCTATTTCCTCTGCCTTCTGATATCTTTTTGTTCTAAAGGAATCTGAATAAACCCTAAGAGATTGGGCAATACTGGTGCCGAATTTATTTGTCTGGATCAACAGAGTCACAAGGCTGCGAACATCTTCAATATCAATACGCTCTGCCAGGTTTCTAAGTGCTTTTTCACGCGAGTTTCCAGCTCTTATTTCCAGATTCAAAATATTAAGTTCGTCACCCAATATCTTGTGGCTTAATCTTATTTCTTGCGCAACACGATAGATAGCCGAATCCAGTCCCATGCCTGTTTCCACACAAACTACCAATAAATCAAGCATATCAGGGATCCCTTCGACTATTTTATCTTTTCTGATAGTGGTTTTTATATGCAGCCAGATATCAGGCAGAAAATAACCTGAAAGGGCAAGAAAAATAGATGCAAGCAGCTTCGTAGATGTATCAACAGGTTTTAAAAAAATAATTCCAAGGAAAAAACAGGCGGACAAAGAGAATGCAAGCAAAAATTTGGTTCCCCAAAAGAGAGCCGGGAAATTTGCCTTGCGCAGGCCCGCTCTCAAAAATCTGGTTCTCGTTTTAGTATAATCCGCAGATAGTTCAGAAACAGAACCTTTGCCCAATAATCTTAAGAAATTCAAGACTGGATTCTTAACCGCACCTTCGGTTTCTGAAGATGAATTTTCTTCATTGAAGATAATTCTGTTTTTACCACTTTCCCTTACTTTTACTATCAATTCACGCTCCCTGGTATTTTGACGAATATATTGATATATTGCCACAACAAAAAGAAACAATACCAGAAAAACTGATGCGGAAATTAAAAGCGGAATATTTAAGATTGCAGGTGTCATTTCTTGACTCTCTATGTTATACTTTAATATTAACTATTTTTTTCATGATAAGAATTCCTATTACCATCATAAATGCGGCTATACCAATTATTATCTTTCCAGCAGGATCAGAAAACAGGATACGAATGTAGGCCGAACTTGTAAAGTAAAGAGCAAGCATGATAAAAAAAGGTAAGGAGCTAAGGATGATAGCCGATATTTTTCCTTCAGCGGCCAATGTCCTGATCTTGCCGTATAACTTAAATCTTTCACGAATAATATAAGCTATATTCTCTATAATCTCAGCAAGATTGCCACCGGTTTCACGCTGCAAAATTACGGAAATAACAAAAAAATTCAGATCAGGACAATTGATTCGCTCGGTAAGGTTTTTCAACGCATCAGGAACATTTACTCCAAAGTTAATTTCATTAAGAGTCTCACCAAATTCAGGGCCAAGCGGGTCGTCAAATTCATCGGCTGCTATCTTCATGCTGCTTGGAAAAGCATGGCCTGCTTTTAATGAACGGGCAATCAACTCCAAACCATCGGGTAATTGTCTCTGAAATTTCTCTATTCTTTTCTTTTTTTTCAAGCAAAGATAGAAAAAGGGGATTCCCCCTAATAACAATGTTATTATGATAGCAAAGACTTTATTGCGTGTTATTAAAAAACTAACACAACAACTTGTTATCGCAAGAAAAATTGTAAGCAATATAAAAGCGCCGAGAGGATATTGTGCATTAGCCAGTTGTAATAACCGGTCTAAATATTGGCGACCCGGAATGCGCAAAAGGATTTTATTCAGAAGGGGAACATCGCTTAGTACTTTTTTTTGCAGGATATCAGGAAGTTCGTTTTTGCGTTCCTTGTATGAAAATGTTTTCAGCCTTTTCCGGATTTTCTTGCTGTCCGGATTGCGTATGGTTTTGTAAGCATATAAAAGCATTTCTATGACAAACACCACAACAGCAAATATAATTATGGATACGATAAAATTATTCATTTTTTAACTCCATCCAAACTCAAATTTCTGTGAATTTCTCGGGGTTAAATAGATCATTAGAAATCTTTATGCCAATTATATTAAACTTGTCGATAAATTTAGGTCGAATACCGTTAAATCTAAATTCTCCTTTTATTTTATTCTTTTCATCTATACTTTTTTGCTGAAATGAAAAGATTTCTTGCGTGGTAATTATATTTCCCTCCATTCCAGTGATTTCCTCCAAAGCGACCAGCTTTCTTGTTCCATCAGTCAAGCGGGATACTTGAAAGATAACATCAATAGCAGAGCTGACATATTTTTTTAGAAACTCACTGGGAAGATCAAAGTTTGCCATAGCCACCATAGTTTCGAGTCGCATCAGGGCATCACGGGGAGAGTTTGCATGTATAGTTGTTAAAGACCCTTCATGTCCTGTATTCATGGCTTGAAGCATGTCAAACGCCTCTTTCCCACGGACTTCCCCCACAACAATGCGATCGGGACGCATTCTTAAGCTGTTTTTCACGAGGTCTCTCTGCGCAATCTCACCCTTTCCCTCTATGTTTGGAGGCCTGGTTTCCAGTCGCACCAGGTGTTCCTGTTTTATTTGTAATTCGGCAGCATCTTCAATAACAATAATTCTCTCATCCTCGGGGATAAACCGCGAAAGAACATTTAACAGTGTGGTTTTACCGCTGCCTGTACCTCCCGAAATCAAGACGTTCAGTTTTGCTCTGACAATTCCTTGCAGTATCTCAGCGATTTCCGGGGGAAATGTTTTTAGTATTATCAGATCGTTTAACTCCAGGGGAGTTACGGAAAAACGCCTGATGGATACAATGGGTCCGTCTACGGCCAGAGGAGGTATGATCGCATTAACTCTTGAACCATCCAGGAGTCTGGCATCTACCATAGGAGAAGATTCATCAATGCGACGGCCCACAGCAGATACAATTTTATCAATGATTCTCATCAAGTGAGCATCATTCTTAAACCTTATATTAGTATGTTCCAGCTTGCCCAGTTTTTCTACATAGACATGTTTGTATGTATTAACCAGGATATCGGTAACCGCAGGATCTTTAAGCAAAGGTTCTATGGGACCAAGTCCCATTACTTCATCCTGGATTTCTGTAAAGAGCTGCTCTCTTTCTATTGAATTAAGAGGTACGGAAAAGCTTTCCTCTCCCAGTATTCTTTGTACAAGCGCCTTGATCTGAAGCCTGAGAGCATCAGCATCAAGACTTTCAATAAGAGAAAGATCAACAATATCTAATAAACGATCGTGAATTCTGGTTTTTAACTCGAAATATTCGTCGGGCACATAATCCTTTATATTCTTTTTCGATATGTCATCCAAATTTATTTTCATCTTTGATTGTCCCTGTTTAATGCTGTGTTAACGCTTAATCAGTATCTGCCACCATTTTTTTTGATGGTCATCTTTTTCTACAAAGGTATCGGCCAGATCATTCAGGCTTCTGGTTATCTGCGCCTTGGGCGCAGCTATATATAGAGGCGTTCCGTTATTTATAGCGGACACTGTAGTGGCGTAATCGTTCGGTATTGTCCAGAATATCTTTTTATGAATGCTCTCTTCAGCGTCGTTCAGAGGAATATCCGATTTGCTTAAATAACGATTAATCACAATTTTGATCCGTTCTTCAGGAAAAGTTCTCAACTCACTAATTGTTTGCAAAATTTTATTGGCATTGGAAATGCAAGGAAGACTCAGAAGAGATACGAGTAAAATATTATCCGACAGTTCCATAATTTTCAGGGAAATTTCATCTATAAATTGCCCCGTGTCAATTATCACAAACTCAAAAAGTTTTTGCATGAAACCTATAAGATGGCTCATCATATCAGGGATAGCGGATCTGGAATCACTTAAAGTGGCTGGAGACGGGAGCACATGAACTCCGGAAGAATGCTTGGCAAGGATGTTCATTAAAAATGTAGAATCCAGCCGGGCAATATTTTTGACTATTTCGCCCCAATGGTAGCCAGGTTCGAGCTCCAAAAAGAGCGGTATTTCTCCGAACATCATATTCATATCTATCAGGGCTACTGATTTAACGCTTTTTTTTTGAGCCAGGTTGACTGCCAGATTTACGGCAAGTGTAGTTGCCCCTACTCCTCCTTTACTGCCGAAAATAGATATAATTTTCCCTGGTTGAGGTGACTTTTTACGGTTGATTTTCTTCCTTTTTTTCTTAATTTTTTCCAGAGCCTGCCGCACTTCTTCTTCTTTAAGAGGAAGAAGGAAAAATTCCTTTGCACCGATTTTTATAGCCTGCATCAGCACCGCGGGATCGGAATCCTTAGAGATTAGAAAGACCTCGGCTATCTCCTTAGAATTTAAAAGAGACCGGATGTGTTGAAATTCATTATCAACATCATCACCCATCTCAACGATTAAAAGGCTATCCTGATGAGTGTCATTTGGCGATTGAACCTTCAT
>JABZFQ010000115.1 GCA_014237365.1 Desulfobacteraceae bacterium
TATCCGCAAAAGTCCTCGAAATAGCTCGCTATTCCTGCGGTTTTGCGGATAAAGATCAATTAAATCTACGGCAAATTTGGGCGCAAATTCTATCAAGTTATTTTTTACCGAACCCTTATGAAACAAACCGGCTGTGTGTAAGCTTCAGGTGTGATACATGAAGCGCAAGAGATTGGTACAGGTCGAGTAAAAAATTGCTCAGATTCTATTGTTCGTCTAAAGTTTCCCTTAGTTTTGCGGACAGCTCCCTTATATTGAACGGCTTCTGAATAAAACCATTGCAGCCTCGTTTCAATATCTCTCTGGCCTCTCCATCAATACTGTAACCACTTAAAAGCAAGACTTTTATGTCCGAGTTGATTTCTTTCATACGGTCATATGCCTTGCTGCCACCCATATTGGGCATAACTATGTCCAAAAGAACGATGTCGATATCATCTTGATTTTTCTTATAAACCTTGATAGCCTCATTTCCGTCTCTAGCTATGAATACACGGTATCCCATGGCTTCAAGCAAATTCTGGCTTACTTCCAGGACATTTTCTTCATCGTCTGCCAGCAGAATCGTCTCGGTTCCCTTAGTGATTTCTACCGCAGTTTTGACAACTTTCCGGTACTTTTTTTCCGATACAGACAGATAAATATTGAAGGTACTTCCTTGTCCTTTCTTAGATTCTACATCAATATATCCACCATGGGCCTTTATGATGCCATAAACAGAAGCTAAACCAAGACCTGTGCCACGCCTCATCTCTTTAGTCGTAAAGAAAGGATCAAAGATACGTTCCATGGTCCTTTTGTCCATACCAGTGCCAGTGTCGGTCACGGTCAACAATACATAGTAGCCAGGCTTTGGATTATCATACAGCTTGTTTTTTATATTGTTATGGGTAGCATTCATGGTCTTCAAAATGATATTACCTCCACCTATCATAGCATCTGAAGCATTGACAAACAGATTTAATAAAACCTGTTCCATCTGACCCAGGTCAATCTCTGTCGCGAATAAGTCCTCAGCAAGGTCTTGGTGAATCGTAATCTCCTTTCTGGTTCTGCCAAAGGTCTCAGACACCTCTTCCACCAATTGATTCAGGTTGACCGGCTTCACCTCATATTGCCCCTTCCTTGCATATCCAAGAAGGAGTGAGACTAGTTTGGCTCCGCTCTTAACCTGTTTCTTAATGTTTCTTAAGCTTTCATAATGGGGGTGTGAAGAATCAATGTCCAAAAGTATTAGAGAGATGTTCCCCTGGATTCCCATGAGCAGGTTATTGAAGTCATGGGCTATGCCTCCCGCCAAGGTACCAATAGCTTCCATCTTCTGTGCTTGTTGTAATTGCGCTTCAAGCCGCTTTTTTTCTTTCATTGTCCGCTTTTGCTCGCTGATGTCACGGGCAATGCCAATGAGCCCAACAACGTTTCCGTTGTCATCAAATTTCGGGACCTTTATTGCCTGGAACCAGTATTCTTTTCCATCTGCGCCTGTCATGTGTTTAGTAATTTGTTTAGGCTTACCTGTATTAAAAACAAGCTGGTCATCTTCGACATTTTTCCTGGCTTCTTCCTTATTCGGCATTATTTCATAGTCATTCATTCCAATAATTTGCTCTTTGGGTAGTCCAAAGGCATCCGCGGTTTTGACGTTGATGATAAGGTAACGGCTTTCCATGTCCTTGAAAAAGATAGAATCCTGAGCAGATTCAACAATAAACTGATAACTTCCAATCTGTTCCTCCGCCTGCCATAAAGCCTCCTTGCTACATTTCCCCTCAGCGGCCTCTTTCTCCAGTTTCTTGACCCTTTGTTCCAATTCTTCGTAAGTTAGTTTCTCAGCCATGAGTCCTTCCTCCTATTCCCTAATCATCACTCAAGCTCGAAGCGCTGACATTGAGCCAAAGTCTATGATGAAGCACAATTACGCATAGCGCGACAGATGAAATTTTTACTTTGCCGTCGTTGTTAGGAACGTGGACAAATTAATTTCCCCAACTATGCATCACAGCTTCCGGCCGCCTTTGTTCGATCTCAAATCCCAAAAATATTGAAATAGGTAAGCTATTCCTTCAACTTTTGTGATCTGAGATCAAACAAATTCGACCCAAATCTGTGCTCCTACTTGGAGAAGTTAATTCGTCCACGTTCCTTATTATTTCTAAAATGGCAGGTTCGAAAGAAGCGTTTTTAGATCATCATCTAAAAAGTTAATTCCAGCTCCGATAAAAAAAGATTCATTCCCTTTATCGCTTATAAAATCATCAAAACCCGAGGTTATATATAAATGCTTAAATGGTGTAAAATCTGCTTTGAATTTCAAGTGAGCATTGCTGTCTGAATCAAAATCAAAGGCCTCCAATGAAAGAGTCAGACGATCTTTGAAAAGATAGTAATCAAAGGCAAAACCGCCTGTAGATTCAAAAATTCCACCGCGCAAGCCAAGGTCATAGTAACGCTTGGCAATTTGAGCTGAAAACTTAATTTTATTTTTTTCGTTCTTTTCAATATGCTCTGTTGTAGTTACTCCGTTTGTAGTAGTTGTGATATCGGTTTCAGACTCCACACCACTTGGATCATCAACAATCTGAAGCAAATAATACTTGTCCTCCCTTGGTTGAATACGAAGAGTAAGATAGGATTTAACTTCTTCGCTGTCAAAAAGATATTCTCCTCTGTAATCCAGATATGTTCTAAAGGATTCCTGTTTTTGCATATAATCATTTATGCTGGTAAGAGTTGAATTTATATTTTCAACGGTTTCTTCTTCATTTATCAGCTTTCCTAATGATCCTTCTCCCCTGTTTATCTTTTCAGTTATTTCTTTAAGCGACGCGAGTGTTCCGTTTAACCTTTTAACCGTATCTTCCTCGTTAATTAATTTCCCTATGCTTCCTTCTCCTTTGTTAATTTTTGATGAAATTTCATTTATTGTCGCTGAGAACTCGGAAAGATTTGTTATTATTTTTACAAGTCCTTTGTTGTTTTCCTGCACAGTTCTGTTCAGAGTTTCAGCCACGGCCTTCATAGAATCAATTATTGAACGAAGTGAAGCTTCGCCTTTTTCACCTCCCATTACATTCGCAAAGGACTGTGTCAGCCTGCTGATATCTTTTGCCACATCTCCGAGAACATTCATCAGACTCTCCAAATCTGTTGCAGTGGTGGTGCTGATAATGCGCCCGTTTGGTTCAATCAAGGGAGCTGCCGGGGAGCCTTGAATAAGCACAACATATTTATCACCAAGTATTCCCCTGCTTTTGATTAAAGCTTTAACATCTTTTCTAAGTTTAACATTGGAATCTATTCGAAGAATTACCAGCGCTTTCCCGTCTTCAAGTAAAATCTTGCTGACCCTGCCCACTTCAACTCCTGCGATTTCAACTGAAACATCTTCTTCAAGGCCGGATGCTGAATCAAAATATACTTTAACTTCAAATCCTTGATCCATTTTAAAACCAAGCTTACCCAGCCGCATGGACATGTATCCAAGAATAATCATTCCAATTATAACAAAAACACCGACTTTTGCTTCTATACTTAAATTTGACAAAGAAAATCCCCCAATCCCCATCGATCAACAATCCATCAATCCCTTAAATCCTTAAATCCCTAATAAACCGTTTAACAAAAGAATTGTTTGATGAACGTATTTCATCCGGTGTCCCAACAGCAACAATTTTACCCTGATATAACATGGCTACCTTATGTGCAATCGTAAATGTAGACTCAATATCATGACTAATAATAACAAAAGTCGCCTTTGTCCTCTTCTGGGTTGCTACAATAAGCTCATCAACGCTTTCGCGCATTATAGGATCAAGGCCTGTTGTGGGTTCATCAAATAGTACAATTTTGGGATCCAGTGCAATAGCCCTTGCAAGTCCAACTCGCTTGCGCATACCACCGGATAGTTCGGAAGGCATTTTGTGTATAACATTTTCCAATCCAACAAGATTTAACTTCTCATTAACTATTTTATTGATCTCTTTTCTTGATAATCGCGTGTGTTCGTTTAGCGGAAAAGCAACATTTTCACCTACCGTCATTGAGTCGAATAAGGCTGCATCCTGGAAAAGCATGCCAAACTTTTTTCGTACTTCATTAAGCTTTTTGTCGTTTAGATTTGTAATATCAATTTTGTCAATGATAATTTGCCCTGAATCAGGCCTTATAAGACCTATAATATGCTTTAAGAGAACGCTTTTGCCTCCTCCGCTCTGACCAATAATAACGGTAATCTTTTCAGGATCTATATTAAGATCAAGTTCGTCCAGAACTTTTTGGCTGTTAAATGATTTGCTTATCTTTATTAGTTTGATCATCAGAACATGACTGCCGTAAGAAAATAATCACTAATAAAAATCAATATTGATGACAAGACCACAGATTGTGTTGTTGCTCTTCCAACTCCCTCAGCGCCGCCGATTGTATATATTCCCTTGTAACAACCTACAAGAGAAAGAATTAATCCAAAAAATGCAGCTTTTATAAGTCCATTGAAAATATCATCAAGGTCAACAATATCAATTATTTTGGCTATAAAAATTCCTGAATTGATTTTTAGAAGGTTAACACCAACAAAATAGCCGCCCACAATACCGACAAAATCAGATATAATTGTCAAAACAGGAAGCATTAATATTGCGGCAATTATACGAGGCATAACCAGATATTGAATGGGATTGACTGACATCGTATTTAACGCATCAATCTGCTCTGTGACTTTCATAGTACCAAGTTCCGCCGCCATAGCTGAACCAACACGACCCGTCACCATTAAGGCTGTGAAAACCGGCCCAAGTTCGCGTGTCATTGCCAGGGCCAAAGTTGAGCCCACCAGGCTTTCACCCCCGAACATTTTAAAACCATGATACGTCTGAAGAGCAAGAACCATGCCCGTAAAAGCGCCTGTAATCAGAACAACACCAACGGAATTTACTCCAACAAATTCCATCTGCTTAAAAATTACTCTAAAACGGAACGGCGGACGAAACATCCATGATATGGTTGACAGCAGAAGGAGCATAATTCTGCCACATTCTTCAATAAAAAATACAAGCGGTCTCCCTGCAAATTCAAGAAATCGTATCATAGGCGTAACTACTCAGGTTGGCAGGTTCAGGGTTCAGGGTTCAGGGTTCAGGGTTGCCTTCACCAACGCTGAACCGTTCCTTAGATTGTTGCAAACATAAGGAAATTAAACATTAAAGTCAAGGTAAAGCATAACTGTAAAAGAAAACATGCCTTAGGAACGGGGACGAAATAACTTCCCCAAGTAGGCGCACAGATTTGGGTCGAATTTGTTCGATCTCAGATCACAAAAGTTGATGGAATAGCTTACCTATTTCGATATTTTTGGGATTTGAGATGGGGCAAAGGTTGCCTGAATCTGTGATGCATAGTTGTGGAAGTTGTTTCGTCCACGTTCCTTAATTAGAATTGCAGTAATTAACTTGATTTAATAATAGTAATATGTAATTAAAAGAAAATCTTTTGATTTTAGGATTTAAACTTTCGGATAAAAACAAGATATTTGGTGATTAAGGAACGAGGTTTAAATAACTTTCCCGTTATTGCACTCAGATTTAGGTCGGATTTGTTCGATCTGAGGACTCAAAATCTTAAGAAATAGCAAGCTATTTTGTAGATTTTGAGTACTCAGATCGGGCAAAGGCGGCCTGAAGCCGAGATGCAAGAATGGGTAAGTTATTTAAACCTCGTTCCTAAGGGTTTATCAAATGATATTTGGAAAATCTCCTTGCTTAGCAGGCCTTGATATTGGCTCCAGCGCTTTAAAGGCCGGAGAAATTATAGTAACAAAAAAGGGGCCCACCCTGAAGAATTGCGGGATGATAAATATTGATCCTGAAGCAATTGCAGAAGGCAATATAAATGATCCGGAAAATGTTGCGGACTCAATTCGTCAACTATTTAAGGCGAATAACATAAAAGAAAAAAATGTTGCCGTATCAATAGGAGGTTATTCGGTTATTGTCAAAAAAATAGACGTGCAAACCGCAACCGACGAAAAACAACTCCAAGAAACCATTAATCTGGAAGCAGAACAATATATTCCTTTCGATATCAGCGAGGTTAATATAGATTATCAAATCCTGGGAGAAACGGAAACCGGCTCAGATCAAACGAGCGTTATCCTGGTTGCGGCCAAAAAGGAAATGATTAGTGAATATATTAATCTTGTTCAAATGGCCGGACTCAACCCATGTATAATTGATGTTGATGCCTTTGCCCTGCAAAATATTTTCGAAGCTAATTATGACTTAACTGATGAAACTGTTGTGCTGATAGATATAGGAGCAAACAAAACATCTTTGAACATACTAAAAAGCCATTCTTCCCTATTCATGAGAGATATTTCCATGGGATGCAGCCAGATAAATCAAAAGATAATTTCTCTTATAGACTGTTCTTTTGCAGAAGCCGAACAGATCAAGCTTGGTAAACAGGTGGACAAAATATCTCCTGATGATCTAAAACAAATTGTTTTATCTGTGGTTTCCGAATGGAGTATCGAAATAAAACGCGCACTTGACTTTTATTATTCGGCAGCAAGCTCTGATGAACAGATAAAAAATATTTTACTCAGCGGCGGTGGCACCCATATTAAAGAATTCCATCAATTTCTGGCAACTGAAACATCATCTGATGTAGAAATTATTAATCCTTTCAAAAAGCTACATATAGATGAACATTTTGATTCTTCATACCTTGAGCAGATAGCTCCTCAATCATCTATATGCATGGGACTTGCCTTAAGAAGGGTTGATGACAAATGATAAAAGTTAATCTACTGCCTTATAAAGCTGCACGCAAAAAAGAGTATATACGTCTTCAGATCTCAATATTTTTTCTCTCAATTATATTTGTTACTCTTTCCATGTATTACTATAATATAACATTGAATAACAAGATTGACGTTTATAATGTTAAAATAGAAAACATTAAAAATGAAACAGCCAAATACGACAAAATAATTAAAGAAATAACGGATATCAAAAACAGGCTGGACGTCCTCAATAAAAAAACGGGTGTAATAAAAAATCTTGAGCTTAACCGCAAAGAACCTGTCCGTCTTCTTGACACAATGACATTTATGATAATTCCAAAACGGATGTGGTTTACATATCTTGAGGCAAAAGAAAAAGTGGTTTTAATTAAAGGGTTTGCTCTTGATAATAAAACAGTGGCTGATTTTATGACTCGCTTAGAAGGCTCAAAACTTTTTGACAGCGTAAATTTAAGGAACCTAAAACAAGAACCGTATAATAAGTATACAAATCTTAAAGAATTCGTAATTTCCTGTAATAAAATGCCTAAGGAACGGGGACGAATTAACTTCCCCAAGTAGGCGCACAGATTTGGGTCGAATTTGTTCGATCTCAGATCACAAAAGTTGATGGAATAGCTTACCTATTTCAATATTTTTGGAATTTGAGATTGGACAAAGGCGGCCTGAAGCTGTGATGTATAGTTGGGGAAGTTATTTCGTCCCCGTTCCTAATGATAAAGCTGCCACCGATAAGGCAAAAAAATAATGAAGAAATTCGACCTTTCTCTAAAATCAATTGAACCCTTATTTGAAAAAGCTGGAAAAATATCAAAAGTTCATAGAATCCTGATATGTGTCGCAACTTTCATTGTAATTATAGGGTTGTTTGTTTATTTTTTATATCTTCCAAAATTTGAAAGGCTGAATAAATTAAATTCAGAATACAAAAATTTTGAACAAAGTCTCGCTTTAGCTAAAAACAAGGCTGCGCAGCTTAACAAATATAGAGAAAAGATAAAGTTGGCAGAAGCTAAATACAAAATCGCCATGAAAGCGTTACCTGACAAAAAAGAAATTCCTTCTTTGCTAACCAGCATTACCGAATCTGGTAAGGATGCCGGCTTGGAATTTTTACTATTTCAACCCGAATCAGAAATTAATAAAGATTTTTATGCTGAAATTCCTGTTTCAATTAAAGTTGTCGGTAATTACCACAATGTTGGACTCTTCTTTGATAAAATTTCAAGGTTATCCAGGATAGTAAATATAAAAGATATTGTAATAAGAACACCGGAGGGGAAGGGGCTTAACACCTCCTGCACATCTGTAACTTACAGGTTTGTCGAGACTAAAGAAAAAGATGCGGCAAACACAGCGAAAAAGAAATAGTGAGGGTTTAGGGGTTCAGGGTTTAGGGTTTAGGGTTAAAAGTCAATGCGTAACCATATAAAAATATTAATAATTATAGGCTGCTTCTTATTGTATTATGGGTGCGAAAATCAACCGGAAAAGCCCCAAAAAGCAACGGTTATCAGTAAAAAGATTGTAATGCCAAAAGAAGAAAAGCAGCCAGTTAAAAAGGACCAAAAAATTGAAATCTCAAAGTCTGAAATAAAAAAACAAGACTTAAAACCAAAAATCGATAAAATAAATACAGACCCTGATCAAAAACCTGATCAAAATCCATTTGTTTCAATTTTCAGAGCTGGGGCCTCTGTCCTTGCTGATCAAAATGAGAAAAAACGCATTCCACTTACCCCTATTGAAAAGGTTGACTTGAGTCAATTGAAGCTTGTGGGGATAATTTTCGCATCAAGTGGAAACAAGGCGCTTGTAGAAGATGCGTCCGGCAAGGGGTTTGTAATAAAAAAAGGTACCTACATAGGCATTAATTCAGGCAGGGTAATAAAAATATTAAAGGGCAGTGTAGTTGTAGAGGAAGAAGTTCAAAGCATATTGGGCAAAACAAGTCTTGTTAAAAGAGAACTTAAACTTCAGAAGCCTCCTGGAGAAGAATAATATGAATTGCGGAAATTATAAATTGTCAAAAATCAGGGCAGCAGCCATTTTTCTGGTAATTTTAATAGCTGTATTTACAGGATGTGCTCAAAATATAAATATGGCTGCAAAAAAAGATATGGAAATTTCCCCTGAGCCAAAACTTATAACTGAAATAAGCACCTCCGAGGATTCAGAATCATTTAATGTATTGGTTAAGGGGAATCGTTTATTGACGTACATGTCTGTTAAACAACCCCTTCCCTTGGCTGTGTTGCTTTACTTTCCTGACACAGCTCTTCTTGATAATATCAAGACAAAGATTTCGCGGGAAAACGAAATAATCGGCTCAATAACAGCTTCCGAACTAACTGAAAAAGGTCATAAATCCAAAATCGAAATATTACTAAAAAAAGATGTGCCCTATAAAGCGGCTAATGAAGGAACCGGTTTTAAAATATCATTTTCCAAGCCATCTAAAGCCTTATCTTCCCCAACCCTATCTTCTCCAGTTTTATCTTCCTCCGGGTCGGTAGAAAAACCGGAAGAAAAAGCCAAAAAGCCCGCATGGGTTAATCGAATTGATTTTTATAGCAAAGAGGCCGGTAAATCAACCATCATTATTGGAACAACCAGACCTGTTGAATACAGAATAAAAAAAGCTTCGCCCCGATTGTTACAACTAAAACTGCTGAATACCAGATTGCCGGATTACCGTAAGTTCCCGCTGATTACTACCCGTTTTAAAAGCGCGGTAGATAGAATTATTCCTGTTCAGACGCCTGCCATGAAAAATACTTCCATGTTTTCAATTGAGCTACGGGAATCGGTTCCCTACTATATTGAACAAACAGACGATCTTTTGTTAGTGCATTTTGAAACATCTTCGATTTCTCTCAGACCGATTGAGCAGGCTGATCTTCCATCATGGAAGAAGGTTGTAACGCAGGCAGCTGCCGTGGAGGAAGAAATTAAAGATAAAAAGATCGAAGATAAGGCATTGTTGCCGAAAGCCACAAAGAACTATACAGGAGAAAAAATAGCGCTTGATTTCTATGATACGGATATTAAAAATGTGCTTCGGATTTTAATGGAAATAAGCGGGAAAAATTTTGCAATAGACAAGGATGTAATCGGAAGGGTTACTCTAACCCTCGAAAAACCTGTGCCCTGGGACCAGGCGCTCGATTTGATACTGAATATGAATGGGCTTAACAAAGCAATGGAAGGAGATATAATACGGATTAGAGGCAGTAAATTATTCAAAACAGCAGATGAATTAAAGCTGCATGAGCTAAAAACAGCAAAGAGAATTGAAAAAGAGTTTAAAGCCCTTGAACCATTAGTTACCGACTATATTACTGTTAACTATGCCGATGCAAAAATTGATATACTGCCGCATCTTGAAGCGCTGATAGCCAAAGACAAAATAATCGGCGGCAAGGGTTTTGGTGTTGGTGTTGGTGTTGGTGTTGGTGCTGCTGCTGCTGATGCTGCTGCTGATGATGTTGCTAGGGCTGATCGTATTGAGACAGAACTTGCTGAGGAGGCCGTTGAACAAGCAAGTGTCAGTGCGGACATGCGCACCAATACAATCATTATTACCGCTGTGCCTGAAACAATAAAACGGGCCAAAGAGATAGTTGAAAAGTTAGACAAGGTAACACCACAGGTAATTATTGAAGCAAGGATAGTGGAAGCTACCACTAATTTCTCAAGGGAAATTGGAATCCAGTGGAAAGCGGCCGGCGGTATTCAACAAGATGACTCTCGTGCCGGAATAGGCCCGCAAAGGGGCTATGATGTCCTTGGAGGCACCTATGGTTACGACATGGCAATGAACGTTCCTGACTCTCTGCTTGTATCAAGCATGGGGGGTATAGGTTTTAATTTTACAAAAATAGCCGGCACTCCATTTTTACTAAATGCTATGTTGCTGGCAATGGAATCAGAGGGAGAAGGCAAGATAATTTCCTCACCAA
>JABZFQ010000369.1 GCA_014237365.1 Desulfobacteraceae bacterium
CGGGATATTGCCGAATACATTGGGCCGGATTTTCCGGAGGTTCGAATCGTTTTGCACATTCCACCAATGTTTCGCATATATCACAGAGCGGGGAACCATCCCCGAAAATCAATAACTTTGTTCTATTTTGGTTACACTCAAATTAGAGTAGTCCCTACAAAACAATGCGGATCAATAATTTCAATGAGTTACATGTCATAGCTTCTGGCAGCACATGACGAAAAATCAAGTATTTGCAAAGCAAAACATGGTGGTATTTCCGAACATGCATTGCTTTGTAGGGACTACCGAAAAAAGAGCCGTTACAACAGGAACAGCTTTGCGGTTATGGCGATTTTTTAGATTAAATCCACCTTTATGATTTAAAACGTATTAAAATGATTGATAAACTGATAAATATTCCTATTAAGATAGATGCAGTAAAAAAATATTTAGGGAAACGTTTTGGCGGAAAAGTTGAAATTCTTGAAGTCAAAAAGCTTGGAACATTTACTGATACAATAAAAAAATTAGGATATGGAGATACGTTTCTTGTTAAATTTCGTAGAGAAGGCAAAAACAGATCAGTTATATTTTCTACAATGCGAAAAGATAAATACGGACACCAGTATCTGTGGGACAGAGCTAACGTATTGATGTTCCAATATGATGCAGGTCAACGCCTTCCCAGGCACGCTCATCCTCTTGACATCGGATACTTCAATGCCGAAGGAATGGCTCGTTCTGTTCGTGATGCAAATATCTATTTTCTGCTGACAGAAAAGGTCGAGGGAACTGATTACTTTTTAGATTTAAAACGCCTTAAAAATGAGACCCTGACAGATCTTGATATAGAAAGAGCAAAAGCGCTTGGCGAATATCTGGCTGAAATTCACAGCGAAAAAAAAGATGAGCCCGAGCTTTATACAAGAAAAGTTAGAGAGCTTTTTGGGCATGGCGAATGCATAATGGGTATTATCGATGGATATCCGAGAAATTATGAATTTTTCTCAGATTCTGCTTTTTGTGATATTGAAAAACGTTGCGTTGAATGGCGCTGGAAGCTAAAACAATATACTCACCGCCTGTGCCGTGAACACGGGGATTTTCATCCGTGGAATATCAAATTTAGAAAAGAAACCGATTTTTCAACATTTGATCGAAGCAGGGGAGAATACGGGGAGGCTGCTGATGATGTTTCCACATTGAGTATCAATTATCTGCTCTATTCTCTCTTAAAGCACGGCAAATTATATGGCGAATATAAAAAACTGCACGATATTTTTATAGAAACCTATCTGGAAAAGACAAAAGATCGGGAAATTTTTAAAATTATTCAACCTTTTTATGCTTTCAGATGTCTTGTAATAGCTTCTCCTGAATGGTATCCAAACCATCCTGCAGATGTACGCAAAAAGCTTTTTAAGTTCACAAAAAATATTTTGGCAACAGATACTATAAATACAGATGAAATCAACAAATATCTCGAATAATGGCTCGCTAAAAAATAACTTGGGAACGTGGACGAAACAACTTCCACAAGTAGGCGCACAGATTTGGGTCGAATTTGTTTGATCTCAGATCACAAAAGTTGAAGGAATAGCTTACCTATTTCAATATTTTTGTGATCCGAGATCAAACAAAGACGGCCTGAAGCTGTGATGCATAATTGGGAAAGTTATTTCGTCCACGTTCCTAAGATTGGGATGCAAAAATGCCAAATTATTTTTTAGCGAGCCCTAAAGGCTGGGCTGTGTGGTTTACAGGGCTTCCCGGTTCAGGCAAAAGTAAAATATCAAAGCTTGTATATGATATGCTGGCTGATGAAGGAATAACCTGTAAACGAATTGAGCTTGATGCAATACGAAAAAAATATGTTAATAAACCGGAATATACTGATAACGAACGTGATTTTGTTTATAAAAAACTGGTTGATCTTGCGGCAGAAAATGTGCAAAATGGAATTAATATCATAATAGATGCCACCGCTCATAAACGGTTATACCGTGATAATGCCAGAAAAAAAATCAGGCGTTTTGTGGAGGTAATGATAAAATGTCCTATTTCAGTATGCATAGAACGGGAATCTAAACGCAATAATGGTCATATTGTTTCGCAAATGTACCTTCGGGCTTTGGAAAGAAAGCAAAAGGGCTCAAAGTTTGAAGATTTGGGCAAGGTGATAGGGGTTGACATTCCGTATGAAGAAAACCCCGTTGCAGAAATTATTATTGACAATAGCAAAAATACAGCGCAAAAAAACGCCTTAGCCGTAAAAAAAGCCCTGTTCAGAGTTTGCCGAAACACCGCACCTTAGGAACGTGGACGAAATAACTTCCACAACTATGCATCACAGCTTCAGGCCGCCTTTGTTTGATTTCAGATCACAAAAATATTGAAATAGCTTGCTATTCCATCAACTTTTGTGATCTGAAATCGAACAAATCTGACCCAAATCTGTGCGCCTACTTGTAGAAGTTAATTCGTCCACGTTCCTTAGGAACGTGGACGAAATAACTTCCACAACTATGCATCACAGCTTCAGGCCATTTTTGCCCGATCTCAAATCACAAAAATATTGAAATAGCTTGCTATTCCATCAACTTTTGTGATCTGAGATCAAACAAATTCGACCCAAATCTGTGCGCCTACTTGTGGAAGTTAATTCGTCCACGTTCCTTACCAAGTTGTTTAAGGAGTAAAAAAATGCCTATATATGAATTTAAGTGTTTAAAATGTCAGACCTATTTTGAGATGCTTATTATGAATAACGATGAGGAGGTTGAACTTAAATGTCCCGAATGTAAATCAGAGGATTTTGAACGAATCATCAGCTCTACTAATTTTGCAATGGGAGACAGCTCTGATTCCAGCAATAAACCCAGTGCCACAACAAGAACTTGCTCAAGCGGCTCATGTACTACTTATGAAATACCCGGCCACTCCAGATAACCGGAAAAAAATGGAATTAACATGAAGCAAGTTCACAACCACGAAAAGGAACAGTTTAAAAAACTTTTTAAGCAAGAAAATATTTCTGATTTTGAAGATAGATTCAAGGTGCTTGAAGTCTTTCTGCAAACCGAATATCACCTTACTGTGAATGAAATAGTTCAGCTTCTTAAAGAAAACGGATATGAATTAGACTCCGACTTTGTCAGGGAAACGCTTAAACTTATATGCCGCTTCGGTTTTGCCCATAAAATCAAATTTAATAGCGGACCTGTACGGTATGAGCACAGGCATCTCTGCCAGCATCACGATCATATGATCTGTACAAAATGCAAAAAAATTATTGAGTTCCAAAACGAAAAGATTGAAAATTTACAAACACAAGTGTCCCGTTCTTATGGTTTCCATATGCTTCAGCATAAGCTGGAAATCTATGGTCTTTGTTCGGAATGTCTTAAAAGCCATTTAAAACTTATGCCCCTTGTAGTGGCAAAACAGGGTGAACGACTCATAATCAAAGATTTTACAGGCGGATCAACTGCACGCATGCGTTTATTAAGCATGGGGCTGAGAATTGGAGACGAGATTGATGTCATTACCAACAGCGGACATGGACAGATGGTTATCGCTTTAGAATGCAGCCGTTACGCTATTGGACACGGACTGGCGCAGAAAATAATTGTTCAGACGATTAAGGAACAGTGACGAAATTATAGGAATTTTTACAATGTTGTTAAGCAAAATGAAAGAGGGGCAAACCGGAATAATTGTCCATGTAGGGGGTAATAATGGAGCCTTGCGCAGAAGGGTGCTTGAAATGGGACTAACCAAGGGGACAAAAATTTACGTAGAAAAATATGCCCCTTTGAGAGATCCTCTTGAACTGATTATAAAGGGGTATCATATATCCCTTCGAGTTGAAGAAGCTGCAGATATAATCGTTGATAAATTATAAAAACAGGGTAACGGTTGTCGGTTTACGGTTCTCGGTCGATCAAAACATAAAACTGTTAGGAACGTGGACGAATTAACTTCCCCAAGTAGGCGCACAGATTTGGGGTCGAATTTGTTTGATCTCAGATCACAAAAGTTGATGGAATAGCTTACCTATTTCAATAATTTTGGGATTTGAGATCAAATAAAGGCGGCCTGAAGCTGTGATGCATAGTTGGGGAAGTTATTTCGTCCACGTTCCTTAACTGTAAACCGACAACCGTAAACTGTTACAAAACATGGACTCCGTAATGCATAAAAAGACTATTACAATAGCCCTTGCAGGAAACCCTAATTCGGGCAAAACAACAATATTCAATAACATTACCGGAACAAGACAAAAGGTAGGGAACTGGCCGGGTGTTACGGTTGAAAAGAAAGAAGGTTCTGTACGTAAATACGGGCATGATCTTACAATTATTGATCTTCCCGGAACTTACAGTTTAACCCCTTTTTCCATAGAAGAAATTGTTGCGCGGGATTTTGTTATTGAAGAGTCCCCTGATGTTGTTATTGATATAATTGACGCATCCAACCTTGAGCGCAGCCTTTACCTGGCTACACAGTTGAGAGAACTTGACTGCAAGGTCTTATTTGCTCTGAATATGGCCGACGTTGCAACTTCACGAGGAACCAAAATTGATGCCAATAAGCTGTCTGAGCTTCTAGATGTCCCGGTGGTCTTCACAATAGGAAACAAAAATACAGGCATTGACAGCTTGCTGAAAGCAGCCATAAAATTGGCCGACTCAAAATCAAAGATCTCTCAAAAACGCAAGGTTAAATACAGCAACGATATTGAAAATTCTATCTCAAAACTTCAAAACTTTATCGAAGAACACATAGAACAAACTCTTCCTTACAATATGAGATGGATGGCTATAAAGCTTCTCGAAAATGACAAAATCGTTAGAGAACACATTCGTCAAAAAACCGGAAATAAAAGCCTGGAAATTTTTAGGGAAGTCGAGACGCATCGCAAGCATCTTTTGGACCGTTTTGATGACGATCCTGAAATAGTAATGACAGATGAGCGATATGGATTTATCGCCGGAATCATAAAGGAAGTTGTAACAAAATCAACAAAACGGCGCATAGACACTTCAAGGAACATTGATCTCGTTCTTACGAACAGATTTGTCGGCTTCCCTATCTTTATACTTTTTATATGGATTATGTTCCAGACGACTTTTGCTGTTGGATCCTATCCAATGGAATGGTTAGATAGCGGAGTCAACTGGTTGTCAGCAATATTAGAACTTTCTCTTCCTGATAGTCTTTTTAAAGATCTTCTCTTAAACGGAATAATAGCAGGTGTTGGAAGCGTTATAATTTTTCTTCCAAACATTCTGATACTGTTCTTGTTTATCGCAATTTTTGAAGATACCGGGTATATGGCAAGAGCAGCCTTTCTAATGGATAAGATAATGCATCTTATAGGGCTGCACGGCAAATCCTTTATACCAATGCTCATGGGATTTGGCTGTAGTGTCCCTGCAATCATGGCAACCCGCACTCTTGAGAGCAATAAAGACAGAATCCTTACTATACTAATAACTCCATTTATGTCTTGTTCAGCCAAACTGCCAATATATATTCTGCTTGCCGGTACCTTTTTCAGCGCCAACGCAGGAACTGTAATATTTTTAATTTATATTACCGGCATTATTCTCTCAATTATAACTGGACGTTTATTCCGGTCTACACTCTTCAAAGGCGCTGACGCTCCATTTGTGATGGAGTTGCCTCCATACAGGATTCCAATGATAAAAAGCCTTATTATCCATATGTGGGACCGAAGCAAGATGTTCCTGAAAAAAATGGGGGGCATTATTCTTGTTGGCTCGGTTATTGTATGGATGCTCACAGCTTTTCCACGCAATATAAACTATTCAATGGATTATAATGAAGAAATAAATAAGATCAATGCGTCTTTTACGGAAAAACAAAAAAAAGCCGCAATTACAAAACTTAAACTGGCTGAAAAAGCCGAAAAGGCTGAAAAATCTTTAATGGGCCGCATTGGAAAAACCATAGCTCCTGTATTTGCTCCCATTGGAATAGACTGGCGTGGCAGCGTAGCGCTTCTTACCGGTTTTGTTGCAAAAGAAATCGTAGTAAGTACCTTTGGGATACTTTATGCTTCCGAAGAGGCAGATGAGCCGGATGCTCTCAAAAATGCACTTTTAGCTTCTGAAATGACGTCTCTTTCCGCACTTTCATTAATGATGTTTGTATTGTTATATCTTCCTTGTGTCGCAACAATAGCAACAATACGCAGGGAAACCGGTTCCATGAAATGGACTTTGTTCAGCATAGTCTACAGCACTTCTATAGCCTGGATGGCAGCCTTTTGTATCTATCAGGGTGGAAAGATTTTAGGTTTAACCTAAAAAAAGTTGATGGAAAAAATATTTGCCATAGGGGATATACACGGATGTTTTGATAAGCTGTGTGCACTTATGGATAAAATTAAGATAGATCACAATAATGATATCCTGTTATTCTTGGGCGATTATATTGACAGGGGGCCCAGTTCTTTTGATGTTATTGAATATCTTATTGATCTAAAAAAGCATTTTCAAAAAATTGTATTTTTAAAAGGGAACCACGAGGAGATGCTGGAAAAATATCTTTCAGGAAAAGACAGGCATGCCTATCTAATAAATGGAGGACTGTCGACCTTGGAAAGCTACATAAAGAGAAGACAGACGACTGGTTCTCCTCCGATACCTCAAGAACACCTTAATTTTTTTGAATCACTCTCACTTTATTATGAAAGTGATAATTATATATTCGTGCATGCAGGGCTTAGAGAAAATATCTCGCTCAAAATGCAGGATCCTGCAGATTTTCTCTGGATACGTGAAGATTTTGTACACTCGGATTTTGATTTTGGGAAAAAAGTTGTTTTTGGGCATACACCTTATAATGAACCATTGGTAGAGCCAAACAAAATAGGAATTGATACCGGCGCGGTTTATGGCAACAAACTAACCTGCGTTGAATTGCCTGCACTTTTGTTTTATAATGCATGATAGAAACGGTTTAGGAACGGGGACGAAATAACTTCCCCAAGTAGGCGCATAGATTTGGGTCAAATTTGTTTTATCTCAAATCACAAAACTTGATGTAATAGCTGGCTATTTCGATATTTTTGGGATTTAAGGAATATGCAAAGTGGCAATTATTTCGCAATGAAAACTTATTCAATTTTTTCTATTTCGATAGTTCTGGTAATTATTTTCAGCAGTACTGTTTTTGCTGAACGCCTGTCTATTGCGTCCTCTATAGCTAACATACGATCCGGCCCTGGAACCAAGTATGATATCTTGTGGCAGGTCGCAAAATATCATCCGATTCTTGTTCTGAAAAAATCCGGTAACTGGTATCATTTTCGTGATTTTGAGGGAGATAAAGGGTGGCTTCACAAGTCTCTTGTCCGCAACATACCGTCAGTTATTACAAATAAAGAAAAATGTAACGTCCGATCAGGCCCAGGCACCAAATTTAAAATTTTATTCACGACCGAAAATGGTGTTCCATTTAAAATCATAAAGCGCAAAAGCAACTGGATTAATGTTCAGCATGCTGATGGAGACAAGGGGTGGCTTCACAAGTCTTTAGTATGGTAAACTGAAACCTAAATAACGGAGGAATTGTGGCAAAAAAACGAGTAAGCCGATCCAGAAAACGACAGCTTGAAAAACCTGATAAATTTATCTCTTTCTCAGCAAGATTTTTTGAATTCCTGACAAAATATAAGGTTCACATATTATCTGCAGTGGGAGTGATTTTTGCTATAATAATAGTATGTTGTTCAGTTTACTATTATTCGAACAGCTCTGAAAATAAAGCCTCTGCAATGCTTTCAAACAGTGTTGCCAAGTACGATAAAATTAAAAACGAACACGGATCTGTAAAAGCCTGTCAAGAAGTGGCTAACGACTTTAAACAGATTATTGAAAATAGATGGGGTAAGGACAGCGCAAAACTGGCAACTGTTATGTATGCAAATATCTGTTACAATGCTGGTGAGTTTGATAGAGCAATGGAATTGTACAATAAAGCCCTTCCTGAATTTGAAAATAATCCATTTATTAAAAGCCTTATATTGAATGGTTTTGCATACTCCTGCGAAGGAGAAAAAGATTACAATTCTGCCGCAAAATATTTTGAAATTATTATATCTGGACCTGATGATGCAATTAAAGGTGAAGCCCTGTTCAATTTAGCCCGTCTTTACTCAGTAATGGGAAACAAAGATAAAAGCATTGAGGCTTTTAATAAAATTATTACTGACTATAACGACTCCAGCTATTTAGAGATGGCTAAAGAAAAAATATTTGTAACATTTTAGCCTTAGGGTTCGATAAAAAATAACTTGACATTTTTGCATCCCAACTTCACCATATCTTCAATTGATCTTTATCCGCAAAAGTCCTCGAAATAGCTCGCTATTCCTGCGGTTTTGCGGATAAAG
>JABZFQ010000214.1 GCA_014237365.1 Desulfobacteraceae bacterium
AAGACAAAGATGCCTCTGTGGTGCCAGTCTATTACAGCTTCAGGGATACGGTGGTGGATCGGTGGGATTTTTCTGCAAAATATGTGGAGAATTTTCTACGATGGTATGCGGCATTTCGTTTGAGAAATATTGATATTCTTTCTGAGGCGGCTGTTATGCGTGAGGAGTTGGCAGAACTTATCAGAACCAGACTGGAGATAACTAAGGGACTGCGCGGCGCTCTCAATGTTTATGACGGTATCCTGAAAAAGGGAGTTATTATGCCTGAAGAATGGGCTCTCTGGCTTCCCCGCCGTGTATCCGACAGGGATGAAAGCAGTATTGTCATGTTTTTAGATGAGTTTCAGAACACCCGCCTTCCTCAATACAACTTTGACATTGCAGGATTGATGCAGGAGGCAGTAGAATCTCCTACATGTCCTCATTTTGTCACAGGTTCTGCCATGAGCATACTGGCACGTGAAATCATTGGACGCGGGTCCCTATTCGGGCGATTTAGCAGCGAACCGATTGAGCCTATGACCGAGTACTGGGGCGCGGTGTTGGCACGTAATGCAGCCGATTATTATGCAGCCGATGTCCCTGAGGATATGGCGACTGTAGTAGCAAGCCGTTGCGGGGGTAATCCTTTTTACATTACAGCCGTTGTCCGTCAGGCCGCAAAGCAGGGAAAAGCTATTGTCAGTGAAGAGGTATTAAATGAGATACTTGCCGTTGATCTATCATGCGGCTTTATATGGGCAGAGCTGAATGACCAGGTAACGTGTTGGATAGAACGGATTAATGAGTACGGTATCACCAAGTGGGTGCTATATCTGTCTGCCCTGGAAAAAGGCGACAGGCTTGATCTTGAGCGTATTCGTCATGAGCTGTTGAAGCATGAAGGCAAAGATGTGCCTGTAGAGACCATTCGTGATGTTTTGATTAAGCTATCAAGAGGTGATCTTCTCCAATACATGGAGCTTGGAGGCTGGTTCAGGAAGGTGGATGATCCGATTCTGCTTGAGTTCTTGAAGGTGTGGGGAAGGATCGAGGTTGAAGGGATGAATCGTGCCTCAGTTAGCTCTGAGACCGTAAAGAAATATCAATTTCTTAAGCGAAAAATTCATGATCACATCGGATATTTGGCAGAAGTATACATGGCCCAGGCACTGTGGAGCGGTCAAAGGAAAAAGCTGCCTGGCGTACTTTTTCATACTGAGGAAGATGTCCAACTGCCATGGCAGTTTTTTTATATTCGTCATCGTGTAAGACTTGGGGCTGCTGCTGAAATGGAAATTGATCTTTATGCTGCGGCAGGAGCCGAGGTCTGGATAGGCGAGAGCAAGTGGTGGCGCGGCCGCAAGGTGGGGCGGTCTGAGGTTGAGATATTTTTGCGCAAGGCGGAACTTGTGCGTGAGATCGAAGGTGAATATCTGCAGACGCTAAGGGTATGGTTCTTTGCATATAACGGTTTTACTGAAGCAGCAGAGACGTTGATGCGTGAAAAAGGGGCGTTTTGGTCAGTAAGGAAGGATCTGGACGAGCTGCTCAAATTTTTAGGTTTGAGACTGTTGTCTGATATAGGCATTCACAAGAAGCCTTATGATAGCGACCAGGGCGACCGGCATTAGCTTTTTCGATCACATTATTATTGGAGACAACCGCTACTTCAGCTTTGCCAATGAAGGGTTGATTGAAGAATACGAATTAAAAGCGGTACGTGAATTGTAACGTTCTTTTGTTTTTTTTCGGACATATATACCTCGAAAGGCCACAACTTGCGATTTTTAGCTGGCCCCTGAACATCAATAGCTGTGTTGCTCAGGTTTGAAATAGCTTGCTATTCCGCGCCTTCGCGCCTTGCTTTTTCATTGACATATTCATGGAAAGGTGTAATATGCAAAAATTGATTTCAGGAAAAGGAAATCTCGTGAAAATCGGGAGCGAGCCCGTCGCTGTAATCGGGGACGAAAACCGCAAAATGTCACTGTCCAATTGATTTGGATGGGAAGGCGCGGTCAGTAGTGTGATCCGAAAGCCAGAAGACCTACCTGAAAGATTGTTTGGCAACCTCGCGGACCGGGGAAGCTAATCAGCAAGCGTTTGAGGATAAAAAAGGCAATCCCCAGATCGATTTATCGGTTTGGGGATTTTTTTTGCAATTTCAACCAAGAGAAAAGGAGAAATAAGAAAATGAAGAAGTTGTTAAGTTGTATGAGAGTATTATTAGTATTTATGTTTTTTGCCTTACCTGTACCGATTTTTGCGCAGGAGAAGAGCGATACGATAACAATAGAAGAGATAGTAGTAACCGCAACAAAAATTCCAACCCCTACCGAAGAAGTAGGAAGCTCAACTACAGTAATTACTGCAAAGAATATAGAGGCCAAAGGCTATACTACAGTTAAAGAAGTTCTCAAGGGAACACCTGGGCTGGATGTAGTCTCCAGTGGTGGGCCAGGTCAGATAACTTCAGTTTTCTTACGAGGGGCCAACTCTTACCATACGTTGTTACTCATTGATGGAATAAAGGTGAATGATCCCACAGGTATGAATCGAGGTTTTAATTTTGCCAATCTTACAATAGACAATATTGAGCGGATCGAGATTCTGCGTGGTCCGCAAAGCACCCTCTACGGCGCTGATGCCATGGGAGGAGTAATTAATATTATTACCAAAAAAGGGGAAGACAAGCCCAAATTCTATATGGGAAGCGAAGGGGGTTCTTACAAAACCTGGAAAGAGTTTGCCGGAGCAAGTATGGCCACTGAACGATTCAATGCTTCACTGTCACTTTCCCATAACAGCAGTGATGGATTTTCCGCTTTCGATGATGGCGAGGAAGATGACAAATGGGAAAACACTGCCGGGTCGATTCGCGTTGGTTTCAATTTTTCCGAAGATACTGATCTGAATTTCACTACCCGTTTTTACAAAGGTCGTACTCATTTAGATTATTCTTCTGAAGATGTGGAAGATTATCATGTTGAAGAGCAGGGCGTCTTCTATCGATTTCAGGCACATACGATTGTTCTTGATGACCTTTGGGAACATACACTTACATATGGTTATAACAACTATAGCCGTGACTACCATGATGATCCTGCACTATGGACCGGTATTCATGATTATGGCTATGATGGTAAAAAACATGAAATATCCTGGCAGAACAACTTTTATCTGCATGAGACCAATATACTGACATTGGGACTGGAATACGAGAAGGAGGAGATGGATGACCACGAAGACCTGGATGAATCGGCTTATACAAACAGTTTTTTTGTGCATGACCAGGTAAAATTGGGTGGTTTTTCCTTTACCACTATTGGTATGCGCTATGACGACCACGAGGAAGCTGGCAGTAAGACCACATTTCGAATTACTCAAGCTTTTTTATTGAAGGATTTTGGCACTAAATTAAAAGGATCTTATGGAACCGGTTTCCGAGCTCCCAGTCTTGGTGAACTATACTATATTAATCCCTGGGGCGGCCCCGGGGGAAATCCTGACCTTGATCCAGAAAAAAGCAAGGGTTGGGATATAGGAGTAGAACAATCTCTTTTCAATAATTGGATAAATATCGGAATCACCTATTTTTATAATGAGTTTAACGATCTTATCGTTTGGGATAATGGCTATAATAATGTCGACGAGGCCAAGACCAAAGGTATAGAATCCTTTATTAAGATAACACCTTTTGATGATCTTTCTTTGAAGCTGAATTATACATATACTGATACTGAAGATAATGATGGTAAACGTTTGCTTCGGCGTCCCCTGAACAAGATTGGCTTTAATACATGTTATAGTTTCTTGAAACGTGGTACAGCCAATTTTGATATCCTCTATGTGGGTAAGCGGGATGATAGTTATTGGGATTCAATGACCTTTACTACAAAGGATGTTGTTTTGGATGATTATATTTTAGTAAATTTATCGGGATCTTTCGATCTTTCTAAATACTTACAGATATTTGCTCGCATCGAAAATCTTTTTGGCGAGAAATATAATGAGGCTTATAATTATGGAACACCGGATTCCTCCGTTTATGGTGGTTTAAAAGTGACTTTTTGAACCGCAGAAGATTAAAATAGAGTATGTATGGGAGGTTATCCTTGGCGTTATTGACCGAAGTTAGAACCAAACCCTTATATTTTAACATGTTCAAGATGAATATCTCTTCTAAGCATGCTTGTTGCTGTTTTTTTAAACTGCTCAGTTACGTCTGATACAAAAAAACTGCATCTGCCTTTTTTACTAAGCAGAGCATCAACTTCCTGATGTTTTTCCAAAAATGCTTTTACATTGCTCGCAACAGCAATAGAAGAGTCAATGACGTTTACCTTTTTACCTATTTTTTTTTGAATGATATTTTTTAATAAAGGATAATGAGTACAACCAAGAATAAGCGTGTCTATCTGCCTGACTTTCAATGGATGCAGATATTTTTTAACAATCATCTTTGTTTCAGGTTTTTTAAGCCAGCCTTCTTCAACCAGGGGGACAAGGAGTGGGCAGGCTTTTGAGTAAATCCTTGATTGCGTATTCATTTCCTTTATTTTTTTTTCATATATACCGCTTTTGACTGTTGCCCTGGTTCCAATGATTCCGATACATAGTTTATGAGAAGTATTAATTGAAAGTTCAACTGCCGGCGTAATAACCTCAAATATCGGAATATCGAAATTTTCAACCACGCTTTCCGTAGCAACACTTGAAGCTGTGTTGCATGCTATTACAATGATTTTTGCGCCTTTGCTTAAAAGAAACTCGGTATTTTCAAGAGCGTATTTTTTGACTGTTTCAGAACTCTTGGTTCCGTATGGTGTGCGGGCAGTATCTCCAAAGTATATGATATCATAACCGGAGAGATGCTCCATTAATGCTTTTACAACTGTTAAACCGCCTATTCCTGAGTCAAATATTCCTATCATATCAATTAATAAGTGAATTATCTGGCAGTTCACGGTTGTCGGTTTACAGTTAACAGTTTTATGTTTTGATCAACCGTAAACTGTGAACCGTAAACTGTTATTTATTAGGTGAGAGAATTATGTTTACGAACCGACCGGATGCATTCCTGCACTAGCTTATCAGGCACATCTGTTCTAATGCCCTTGCATGATGCAGCCATGATACGCCAGTTGTTTATATCTGTCAGCACGCTTTCTATAAACGGCCATGCCCTGCACATGCGTGGTTTAACCGGGTGTATGGTGCACAGATCATCCCAGAAGATACAGTAACCATCAGTGCCCTGCGCAAGCACAAGCTTACTGCCGGATTTCAGGCAGTATTCCGTAACAAATTTCTCTGGATCTGTATTTATATAAGCTGCAATTTTTTCAATATCATTTGCAGTCACATAGGTTCCTCCGAATCCTTTGCAGCAGTCACCGCATTTTTTGCAAATAAATATATCTGAAGCGTTTATTGTATTAAATGGCATACCGTGTTTCCATAGCTCTTTTTATGGTAATCTGGTCAATGTATTTCAGATCACCACCTATCGGTATTCCTGAAGCAATACGAGTTACTTTAACCGGATAATTTTCTAAACGCTGAGAAATATACAATGCTGTGGCTTCACCTTCAACAGTGGTACTAGTTGCAAGGACAACCTCTTTTATATTATTATCTTTTATTCTTGATAGCAGCTCCTTGAGCCTTATATCGTCAGGCCCTATCCCATCCATCGGAGACATGGCGCCCTGAAGAATATGATAAATTCCTTTAAAAGCCCCTGACTTTTCGATAGCTACCATATCGGCGGGCTGTTCCACCACACACAATAATGAACTGTTTCTTGTCCTGTCGCTGCAAATATTGCAGATATCGCTATCGCTCAGGCCAAAACAGATGGAACATGATCTTATTTTTTTTCTGGTTTCCAGGATGCTCAGGGAAAGCTGTTCAACCTCTTTTAGCGGAGAACGAATTATATGCATAGTGAGGCGTTCGGCAGTCTTTTCTCCTATCCCCGGAAGCCGTGAGATATTTTTAACCAGATTCATGATTGATAATGGATAGTAACTCATAGTAATTAGATGTCCTGTAAGGGGCGATATTGAATTACATTCCAGGTATTTTAAGTCCGCCGGTAAGTTTGCTCATTTCTCCTGAAACCATTTCCTGTGATTTTGCAAGAACGTCATTTACTGCAGCAAGTATCAGATCCTGCAGCATTTCAACATCATCAGGATCAACGACTTCCTTTTCTATTTGGATTGATAAGATCTGCTGCCTGCCATTTGCTACTGTCTTAATCATACCTCCACCGGCGCTTGCTTCAACGGTTTTATCTGCCAGCTCTTCCTGCATTTTAAGCATTTTAGCCTGAAGATTTTGAGCCTGTTTCATCATGTTTCCCATGCCTTTCATGAATAAATACCTCCTATATAATTTTTACATCAACAACTTTTCCATTAAAAATTTCGATTGCATCTGTTACCAGGGGGTGACTTAATGCTTTCTGCTTCAAATTGTTGTTTTGATTTTCTCCCTGTTGTTTTTTTTCACTATTTTGTTTGTTTTTGGCTTTTATGGTCAGATTCATTTTTCCACCAAAAAATTTACTGCATATTTCTTTTATGATAGCAACATTTTTATCACGCTTTAACATATTTATATTATAATCATTACCATGCACCTCAATTTCAATATTTTGTTTGGTAAGTTTTTTCAAGGAACACTTTGCCAGATTTGCAGCAAGAGCAGGATGGTTTTTTGAAAAAATATCAAGGAGTTTATTCCATATAATTTCAAGATTATCATCAGGATCATAAGAAGGGGAGCTGCAAGATTCTTTAAGCTCCGTTGAATCAGTCGGCTCTTCTGAAATTCTTTGCGGGTCCTTACTATAATATTTTAAAGCGTCCTCATTTTCAGCAACTTCATAATTAGCGGGAATTGCCGAAGCATCCTTTTTTAAATTATCAAGTTTTTCTATAAGCAAATCAATAGGTAATACAGGCTTTATCTGAGATAGTCTGATAAATGCTATTTCAAGCGCCAACTTTGGTTGAGCCGAAAGCCTTATTGAAACCTCTTCTTTGAATAGAAGATCAAAAATCTGGTTCAAATAAGATTCGGAAATATTTTGGACCTGATCTTGCATTAAATTTATTTCATGTAAAGGGAGATTTATCAGTTTGTTGATTTTTTTGCCCATCTTTACAACAAGCAGATTTCTGAAATGTTCAATAATGTTCGCATAAAATTTTTTCATTTCATATCCGCGGTCATAAATTTCATCCACTACATTAAGAGTTTCCGGAATATCCTTTTGTAAAATTGCATTTGAAATATCAAAAATTATTTTTCTATCGGCAACTCCAAGAATATCTAATATGTTCTTGCAGCTGATAGTTCCTTCCGAACAGGCCATTATCTGGTCAAGAAGGCTTAAAGCATCTCTAATGCTTCCCCCGGCTTCGCGAGCAATCAGCATCAGATTTTCTTCGGTTATATCAATATGTTCTTTAGAACATATCTCCTTCATATGATTTGAAATTGACTCAATATCAATGAGTTTGAAGTCGTGACGCTGGCACCTGGAAAGTATAGTTACAGGTATCTTATGGGGCTCGGTAGTTGCAAAAATAAACATTACATGTGATGGGGGTTCTTCCAAGGTTTTTAATAGAGCGTTAAATGCAGCAATGCTCAGCATATGGACTTCATCTATAATGTATATCTTGTTAGGGCTGTGAGCCGGCATGTAGTTTATATTTTCACGCAGACTTCTAATTTGTTCAACACCGTTGTTCGATGCACCGTCAATTTCAAACACGTCAACCGCATTTCCTGAAGTAATTTCACGGCATGATCTGCATCTATTGCAAGGGATCGGGGTGGGGCCCTCTTTGCAATTCATAGCCTTTGCCAATATTCGTGCTACAGTGGTTTTGCCGGTTCCTCTTGGTCCGGTAAAAAGAATTGCATGGGCAACCCGATGCGATTTGATAGCGTTAGTTAAAGTTTGGGTGACGTGGTTTTGTTTTATAACCTCGTCAAAGGTTTGGGGTCGATACTTACGAGCAAGAACAAGGTAGGACATATAGAATTTTCCTGATTAATTAATGGCGGAGAGAGAGGGATTCGAACCCTCGGTGCCGCTTTTGGCAGCACACACGATTTCCAGTCGTGCTCCTTCAGCCAGCTCGGACATCTCTCCGGTAGGGGCGATCCTTGTGATTGCCCTAATCTATAAATTTAACGACTAAGGAACGTGGACGAAATAACTTCCTCAAGTAGGCACACAGATTTGGGTCGAATTTGTTTGATCTCGGATCACAAAAGTTGATGGAATAGCTTACCTATTTCAATATTTTTGGGATTTGAGATCGAACAAAGGCGGCCTGAAGCTGTGATGCATAGTTGT
>JABZFQ010000218.1 GCA_014237365.1 Desulfobacteraceae bacterium
CTGGACACATTACACCAGGCATTTGCAGGCAGGAAAGAATATTTTAAAGATCTGTTTCTTGAAAACAACTGGAACTGGGATGAGCAATTTCCTGTGCTGCATATCAGCTTTGGAGCTGGTATTTTCAAGGATACTGATAGCCTGAATTTGCGTTTCAATTATCTTCTTTCACGATTTGCAGAAGAATATAAAGTTAAGTTAAAAGAAAAAAATATAAGTGACCGGTTTGATGAGCTTGTCAGAAAAATATCTGAAAAACAGAATCAAAAAGTTGTAATTCTGGGTAGTCCTTACAAAACAATGCAGGTTGGAGGTATAGGCAAAAATTATGCGCATAACGTATTGATTTTACTTGAACGCACTCATGAAAACGTGGGCCGTAAGTCATTGAAATTATTGACCTGCATTGTTTTGTAGGGACTACCAAAAAACGTTTGGATATATTGTGACGGTTTACGGTTGGTTGCCTTGAGCTTTTCCGTTCAATTTTCATCGCTCTCTAACCTTGAACTGTTACGAGAATAAATTGTGGATAAAAACAGGTTAAAAATAATTAATTCCGGCGTTACTTGTTTTTTAAAATTGATAAGATATGCTTTAAAAAGATTTAGTCAGGAGCATGTACCAGAAGCCGCTGCAAGCATAGCATTTTATACATTATTTTCGCTTTTTCCTGTTATTTTGATAGTAGTTGCTGCAAACAGTTTTTTATTAGAGAGCTTACATGTTCAGGAAAAAATACTAGAAACAATTCTCAAATTTTTTCCTGTCGCTTCCCACTGGATAATAAGTACTAATATGCAGCAAATCTTTCAGGCTCGTGGAGCTTTCGGAATTGCAGGTTTGATTGCATTGGTGTGGGCTGCAACCGGTGTTTTTACCACTCTTGTGCATAATTTGAACAGGGCATGGATTGATGCACCGGCGCAGAATATTTTCAGGGCCCGGCTAACCGCTTTTTTAATAATAATTTTTCTTGTAGTGTTACTGCCGTTCTTTTTTCTGGCAAAGGCGGCAATTCATCTTATAGTTAGTTGGAATATACAATTGATAGGCAGCGTTAATATTTCATATTTCAGGCCATTTTTTTTAAATATTATTGTTTATATATTCATCTGTATGACCCTTATGATCCTTTACCGGTGGGTGCCAAAAACAAAAGTTAGATGGTCTGAGGCTTTTGGAGGAGCTATTTTTGCTGTAATTGCTGAATGGGCAGCCACATCTGTTTTTAGCTGGTATCTCAGCAGCGGGATGTCGAAATATAATTTGGTTTATGGATCGTTGGGAGCGCTGATTTCTTTTATGACCTGGATTTATATCATTAATCTAATCGTGCTCTTTGGTGCACATTTAAGCGCCGCAATTGGACAAAAGGAGGTGTTTTGCAAAGGTCTCAAAGGTTAGTGTTGACACTTATATATTAGTTTAGATACAAATAAATATTAGTGGTCGGCCAATAGCGTCATTCTTTTTATTTTCTATTATATTAACAAATTCACCCCAAAAAGCTGATTAGGAGACAAAGATGGCAGATAAACATGATAAGGCATTTATTCTTTGGTTTGATGATATTTTAATTGATGATGTTGGTTTGGTTGGAGGCAAGAATGCCTCTCTGGGCGAGATGTATCAGAAACTAACTTCTAAAGGCGTTGCTGTTCCTCATGGTTTCGCCATCACTTCTTATGCTTATAAACATTTGTTTAAAACTGCGGGAATTGAAAATGATGTACTGGATGCCATGGCAGGGCTTGATACTCATGATATGAAAAATCTTCAGGAACGCGGCAAAAAGGTCAGAAGCATAATCAGAAATGCCGAGTTTCCCGATGATCTTAGGCAGGCCATTATTGAGGCCTATAAAAAAATGGAGGAGGAATATGGCCCAAATGTGGATGTGGCGGTCCGATCGTCTGCTACAGCGGAGGATTTGCCGGATGCCTCTTTTGCGGGTCAACAGGAAACTTTTCTTAATATCAGAGGCGTAGATGCCCTTATTGAAAACTGCCGGAAATGTTTTGCAAGCCTGTTTACCAACCGCGCAATTTCCTATCGCTACGACAAGGGATTTGGACAGTTTGATGTTTATCTTTCCATTGCTGTTCAGAAAATGATTCGCAGTGATATGGCTTCATCAGGCGTCATTTTTTCAATTGACACAGAGAGTGGTTTTGAGGATGCAGTTTTTATCACAGGTTCCTGGGGCCTTGGTGAAAACGTAGTGCTTGGCGTTGTTAATCCCGATGAATATTACGTCTTCAAGCCCACCCTTAAAGAAGGGAAGCGGCCAATTGTTGGCAAAAGGGTAGGAAGTAAAGAACTTAAAATGATTTATAATTCAGATCCCCATGACGGAAAAACAGTCAAAAATATAGATACCACTCCTGAGGAACGGGGAAAATATATATTAAGCGATGATGAAATTATCCAACTTGCAAAATGGGCATGTATTATCGAAGATCATTATAAAAAGCCTATGGATATTGAATGGGCCAAGGACGGTGACGGCGTTAACGTGGGGACGGGCAAACTTTATATTGTACAGGCAAGGCCTGAAACCGTGCATTCACAAAGTTCATCAAAGAGAGTCCTTGAAACATACGTGCTGAAGGAAAAAGGCAAAGTCATTGCATCAGGACAGGCTGTTGGGGCTATGATAGGTCAAGGGGCAGTGCATATAATTGAGGATTCAGCCCACATTCACGAGTTCAGGAAAGGTGAAGTGCTGGTTACTGACATGACCGATCCTGACTGGGAACCAATCATGAAAATAGCAAGCGCCATAGTTGCCAACCGCGGCGGAAGAACCTGCCATGCTGCAATCATTTCACGTGAACTGGGAATTCCATGTGTAATCGGCACTGTAAATGGTTCTGAAGTAATAAAAGATGGAAATGAGGTAACTGTTTCATGTGCTGAAGGTGAAACAGGTAACATATATGAGGGGCTTTTGAAGTTTGTTATAGATAGACTGGATCTTAATACATTGCCTCCCACAAAGACAGCTATAATGATGAATGTTGGTATTCCAGAGAGGGCCTTTACTGAGTGCCAGATACCCAATGAAGGCGTAGGCCTGGCCAGGGAGGAATTTATTATTAATTCTCATATTGGTATTCATCCCCTGGCTCTTTATTATTTCGATGATCTAAAAACAAAGGCCGATGCAGGTGATGACAAGATCGCAAAAATTGTGAAAGAAATCGAAGCTCTTACTACTGCTTACCCGGATGACAAGAAACAGTTCTTTATTGATAAACTGGCCGAAGGCGTTAGCCGTATTGGCGCAGGTTTTTATCCTAAGGATGTGATTGTACGATTATCAGATTTTAAAAGCAATGAGTATGCAAACCTGGTGGGCGGCACACTGTATGAGCCGCATGAAAGCAATCCCATGATTGGCTGGCGTGGGGCCTCACGATATTATGATGAGAAATATAAACTAGCCTTTGAACTTGAATGTAAAGCTTTGCTCAAGGCCAGAAATGATATGGGGCTTACCAATATCAAACTGATGGTTCCTTTCTGTCGTACTCCTGAGGAAGGCCGTAAAGTAATAGCGGTTATGAAGGAATTCGGGCTTGTCCAGGGTGAAAACGAGCTGGAAGTATATGTAATGTGCGAAATCCCAAGTAACGTAATTTCAGCCGAGGCATTCAGCGATGTTTTTGACGGATTTTCCATTGGTTCCAACGACTTGACTCAGTTGACTCTAGGTCTGGACCGGGATTCGGATCTTGTGGCTCACATTTTTGATGAGCGAAACGAAGCGGTTAAAACAATGGTTCGTATGGTTATTGATGTGGCCAAGCGTCGCGGGAAGAAGATTGGTATTTGTGGTCAGGCTCCCAGTGATTTTCCTGAGTTTGCCACTTTTCTTGTAGAGTGTGGAATTGATTCCATTAGTCTGATACCGGATACTGTTATAAAAACAAGGCTGGCGATAGCTGAGAAGGAAAGAGAGCTTGGGATTAAAGCCGATTAAAAAGGTGGTCACTACAAAACAATGCGGGTTAATAATTTCAATAAGTTATATACTATAACTTCTGTTAACACATAATGAACAATCAGGTGTTTGCAAGGTAATGCAAGGTGCTATTCTCAAACCTGCATTGCTTTGTAGGGACCACCAAAGCTCCTCGTTCCTTAGCTCTTTTTTTATCCATTTACCCATCTATGAACTTGACTCCTGACATTGCAAAGGAGGTTATTATGAAAATTGTAAAACTATTATTAATATTGGTAACTTTGACGATGCTGAGCGGATGTTTCCTTACCAAAATAATAACAGTGCCGACACGAGTTGTGGGCGCTGTGGTTTCGATAATTCCTGTTGTGGGAAATACCGCACATGATGCAATTGATGAAGTTGCTGATATTATCGACGAAGTTCCTATATAAGAGCCTGTTTGAAAACTGATGAATTGGCTGCAAAAGCGTGAAAATGGTTCAAATCTTCCCAAATTTTCAGCCAATAGGCCGGCTATTAAGGAACGTGGACGAATTAACTTCCACAAGTAGGCGCACAGATTTGGGTCAGATTTGTTCGATTTCAGATCACAAAAGTTGATGGAATAGCAAGCTATTTCAATATTTTTGTGATTTAATTTGACCTCATTTTCACACTTTTTCGCTTCAATTCCCTAGTTTTCAAACAGGCTCTAAGGAATTTTGAATTCCTTTATATCATCACAAAATTACCGCATCCGTAATGCGTATATTTTCCGATATGAAATATAGATCCGAATTCAAGGTATGGAATGATTGAGGTTGGTATGAAAGTGGCAAATGTTTGAGATCCTATCCATTGTCCTGGCATATCAGAAGGGGCACTCGTAATGTTATGCCGAAGTAAAGGAATATGGGATGCCTGTTCCATTGCTTCCCTCCAGGACAATAGAACATCGGATTCCAGTATCTCTAAAAAATCATCACAAGTAGCGTGTTTACCTAATATTATTGAACTCATTCGTTGGACAATTTCCTCCAGAATACAGGTTATAGAAGGAACTTTTTGTGAACTGGTTTTTTTCAATTGCTGATTATTTATTCCGCATTTCTTTAACTCAAAGGGTGCCAGCCATGTCAGGCGATCTATGGCATTAGATGATGCTGTGTTAAACTTCAACCCCTTAGACCACTGGGATGGATTGACCTTATACCGTAAATCAAGGTGGCCGTTGTTGACCAGTGGTTTCCACTGTGTACCTTGGGCTGTGTATATGGATTGAATATCAAAATGGCCCCAAAGACAGTTGGTATAATGCCAGTGAGAATTTGTGACCTTTCCGATATTTTCAATTGCCGGAAGAATTACTTCTAAAAACAGACCGTGATCCGCGCATTGACCAACCAGCTTAAGTTCCAATAATATTCGCTCATTTTGTCTATATGTCCGTTTGACCGGATACCAGAACAAAATGGCGTCAATGGGCCATGGGCTTTCGGGTATGTTTTCCCTTTTTTTCTTTTCTGATTGGAGCTTCATGCCATAAAGGTCACATGCTGCCAATGCTTTTTTCCATGGTCGTGCCTGAGTAGTTGGCAGTTGGTCAGCGATGGTATTTCCCAATACAAAAGATAGTTCAATGGACGGCCATTTCGGTAGCCAGACTAACGAGCTGTTGACGTTCAGGATAAATAAATATCGTATTAAATTAAGAGGTGTATTTGACATAATCAAACAGTTCGTAAAGCAAGGTAATCTGATTTTTTGACCATTGCCGAAAGTTCCAGGCATTCAACATATCTTTTGCTTCAGAGGATAAATAGCCGGTTATCCTGCCCCAAAAAAATTGCTCTTCACTTTTGTTTTTCAAATTAGTCATATTCCGCAATATCTGTTGATCTTCAGGAAGAAGCAATGAACGGAAAATAGAAGCCATCTCGAGCAGTTTCAAAAAATTCCTGACTTCAAATGTAAGCAACCCTTTCTGCTCCCTGACATGAGGGGTAAAGAGTTGATAAGCATCGGAAAAAAATCGAATTCTTAGCATGTCCATGGGGAATCTGGAATCTTGATGAATTGCTCTACAAATGATGTCTCCCATGCCTCCTCTGGCGGTGTTAGCGATTGTAGGAAAAATTTGGAGAAGACCTTTAAGATCTGTGCCGTGATAAATCAGCAACTCCTGAATCCAGGGTTTTAACTTGAAGCGGTTCATCATTAGCATAAAATGCTGCGCATCATGAATATACGAACCATAAATATGGTTGCTGTAAAATCCTGTTTTTGATTCAAGCTGTTTTGGCAGGCTGGCGACGTGGGCCCATACAACAATTGCCTGCCGTGATTGATGACCCAGTAATTTTGCCCTGGCAATAATTTCCATACAGGTCTTACAATACAAAAACTCCAGATTATCTTGGCAGGAGTAAAGCCAGCAACGTTTACATGGCCTGTTAAAAAGTGAAATGGGACCACTGATCGCCTCTTGAGCCTGAAAAAAATCAGCCGAATGATTTTGAAAATATTGAAGGGTGGCTATCAATTCAGCACCGCTTCTGCTTTGACGAATCCAATCAAAGATGCTTAGCATTCAATGCCTTTTTCAATGCTTCATAATGTTTGATGGTTTCTGTAGATTGCCATTGGTTAACTTTAATTGGTATATTCCAATTATTCTGCAATTCTTCAGTATAGCGCTTGTTCCAGTCAATCAAATAGCTTTCAGGCAGAATTTTAAGATTCATACTGCCAAAACCGAGATAGCGGTTGTTTCCCATTTTATGGGCCAGTCCAGGTTTTAATGCTATGCACCATATAAGACGCTGCAATTCCGTTTCTAGTAAATTCCAAAATCGAATAGTAAACCTGGCCTTATTTCCTGGAAGCATAGCCATGAAATATCTGGCCTGAACACTGTCTGGTTCAAAATTTTCAGTTTGTTTGACAATGGGTGCAAGGTGTGCGTGAGGAAAAAGCCGCCATTTTTTTGCGATAATAAGCGCGGCAGCCTGGCTACCCGGTTTTTTTTGCCATTGATTTCCGGTGTAGTGCCATTCACCATAAGGATAGGGCACTTTAAACCAGGCCAGTTCAGGATTTTCAAAAGTTGCAAATGCAAATGATATGCGTCCCATTATGGCCTGATTGGGACCATCGCCAACCCATCCGAACAGGCTGTCGACCTCATTTAAACGGCTTATGTCAGTGCTTTCGGTCTGGGCATCACTGGAAATAGTGTAGATATGGCGCAGCATGCCTTTGATGCTGCGTCCTGGCAATGCGTAAACTTTATTAGTGTCTCTGTATTTAGCTTCAGGTGGTGAAATGGAAAAAAAGTCAAATCCATTAACCTGTTCATTATCAAGTGTGCTTTTATAAGAAGATTCGCCGCTTTCCTGGATGTTCATAGGGGTCAGCAGGCTTGCTTCCACAACAAGTTTACCGCAGTATCCACCAAAAGCTCTATGAGAAATAAAACCAGCTTTGGCTTCAGGTGGCGTTTGGCCGGCATGCCCGTTATCGGAGACCACTGGTTCAAGCGGCTTAAGAGCTATGGCTGTTGCCTCGTCCTTAATTTCTAAAGATTGCCATATACCGTTTTTCTTTAAAGGTTGGTTGCCAAAAAGTTTTTGATGAACTTCGCTTCCATTAGCAGTCAGCCATAAAATTTTGCAAATATTTGCCTCTACCCAGCCGCAACCGTTGGTTTTTTCTCCACCCAGGGGAATTTCGCCCTGTTGAAAATCCCGAATCAGGTGAAATAGCAGAGAAACAGCGGTCAAATCCTTTACATGAATATCCTGCAGATTAAATTGAAACTGAAAAGATAATTGTTTTCCATAGGCAAACAAGTAATCTCGTTTTGCGGTCTCAATCGGCTGTCCTGTTTGGGGATTCATGCGGATACCGTCCATGGAGCACCAGGAACGATTTGGGTCATCAGGATGAATAAGATAGGCATCGGAAAAAAAGACCAGACCTTGTTGTCTCTGTGCTCCAAAAAGCAGGTCGAGCAGGGTGCTGGTTTTTTTTGTTTCGCCCCAAAGGGTTTTTAACAATTGAGATGCCCGTTTACGAAAAGCTCCTTTAATGGTGCTGCCGGGGATATAGACTTCCCATGCATGTTGTTTTTGGGAGGATGGAGCCCATGAAATCATGCGCATAAAAATCGTGTCATAGGGCTTTCCATATTCCCTGGAAATGTCACGGTTGAAGGGACCTCCGGCTCTGAAGTCAATGTGATGAGGAAGGGTAAGCTGTTGCCTAGTTTGATCACGGTATGACTTCAGAAATTCAATCTGATTTTTATCGTTGACAATACTCTTTTTCAGATTATCTGCAGAGCGCATATGTCGATAAGAAACCCTGCTGTGGTCGTTGAGAAAATTTTTCCATGTTGTAGATCGAATGCCTTCAGGAACCATTCCCGGATCACTCCACTGGTGTTCAGCAATCTTACCTTCCAGCAACATAATCTTTATCTGCATATGTTCTTCACGGCTTTGAATTTCCGCATCCACCCATGCATCGCTTTGCAGTAGTTTGATCTGCTGATCCACCTGCTGAAACAGCGTAATCTGTATTCTATGGCATGCTGGAGTCAAAGTTTTTTCCAGAGCAACTTCATCCTGGACGCATTCGGAGACTTGTTCAAACATGCTTTCATCAATGCCCAAACTATTGGAGATTTGAAGCCATGCTTCCTTGTTCAGATTCTGTTGAGTTTGCTTTTGGTGCTCTAAAAACTTGGTTACTCGTTTAGCCATATTTGCTTTTTTACCAAATGCTTCTTTGAAAGCAGCGGACGCATCTTCTTGTGAAGAAAAAGGTTGATCTGCAAGAGGTTTGAGTTTTGCTGTTAATTTTTTATTGAGTGCGTGTTTACCTTTTTCCAGTTTTGTTACTGCAGCGGCAGGTAGAATCCAGGTGTCAATTTCCTTTGATGATTTTTCTTTTAGCCAGATGGCTATAATCCTGGTAAAATATTCAGAAAATTTTTGTTTCCAATCATCCGGATTCAAAATAGGGCCACCTATAGCCATTTCCAACCGGTCGCGTATGTCGTCCGGTATATCTTTCATGTTTTCGATCAACAGCCGTGCTTCAATGGATGAAAACGAAGTGGTAAGCGGATCAATCTTTCCCCAGTTCCAGCCAACCAGGACAGGATTTTGAGCATTAAAAGAAGCGTTGATTTGCAGATAATTAGCCTTTTTATCTAAGGAAGGAGGTATATCCGGCGATGAAAACGGCAAATCCACTTCAAGACGGACTCTTCCCAATCCTTTGCTTTTGCCGGCTCCGAACCAAAACCGGCCAGCTATTAGCTCTTGAAGAAGAAAGTAAAGTTTTGCAACGTTGTCTTTAAGTTGCAAATCCGAATTATTTATGGACATCGTAAAGTCAAAAACAGAATTACGCAGCAGAGTTTCCATTTTATAATTGGCATTGGCTTCCGCTGCCCAACGGTCTTCATCCAGTTTAATACCCATGCGCAAATCAAAAAAGTGATTGGGTGGATAGCTTTCCTTTTGCAATTTACACTCTACTTTATTGATCAAATTTCCTGGCATGGCCTCACTGTAAAGACGCTGCCATAAACGATTAAGAAGCCCGATATTTTTTCTGTCCCGAGACTGTCCAATAAATGCATCCATCAAAGATTGGGCCGTTCCCTCAACTTCTCCTGCCAATGAAACCAGTTTGTTTTTGCCGTCTCCGTCCCGCGTAAAAAGCGTTTTTCGAGCATTTCCCCTGTATATGGGTGCTTCTGCGTACAGTTTTCCCTGAATAATCATGATAAATTCCTTCTTATATATTTAGTAATAGTTCATGGCTAAGGAATGGGAAGTTATTTCCTCCCCATTCCTTACCTTCTCACTAAAATGCTTCAGTCGTTGCATAGTTCACAGCAATTCCCGCTGTTAAATGACTTAACTTATTCAAATCATTACGAATCTTCAAAGAGAGTTTACGACAAAAACTATAACTACTTGATATTACAATAAAAATCTACTTATAAAAAAATGAATAATATCAATAAGATAGACATTCGTTTCGTAAACTCATTTAGACAAAATGCAGTAATTTCAACAGGTTAAGCTGTTTTGCAGCGGGAATTGCTGCATAGTTCATTGGAAAAACTGTGAACTGTGAACCGACAACTGTAAACGGTTACCAAAATTACATCCCTGATTTAAAAAAATTCTCAGGTTCAGTGATTGAATCCGGTTTTTTTGTATATTCTGTCGGGACAGTTCCTTCCTTGAAGCATTCAAATACTCTCTTCTTAGATTCAGGGATAGGTAACAGTCCGGTTTCTGCATCAATTTTAGAAAAAACCACTCCTTTTGGTATATGGAAGATTTTTACAGGTTTATCAGCAAGTACATACTTCATGAAACCAAGCCATATAGGGCTTGCAGCTCTGGAACCAGTTTCACCTTTACCAAGGGAGCTTTCATCATCAAAGCCTACCCATGTCCCGGTAATATAACGAGGGGTGTATCCCACAAACCAGGCATCATGCAGATTGTTTGTTGTACCGGTTTTGCCGGCAACTGGTCTGTTCAATTCCTGTACTCTTCGGCCTGTTCCATATTTTACCACTCCTTCAAGCAGGCTGGTAATTATATAAGCTGTGCTCTGATCTATTACCTTTTTTCTTTTGATGGTGGTTTCCTCAAGCACATTGCCGTTTCGGTCAATTATTTGGGTTATAAAAACAGGTTCGATGAGGTAGCCGAGATTGGCGAAGACAGAATATGCTTTTACAATTTCTAACAGAGACATGCCTGAAGACCCCAGAGCTATTGAAAGATCTCTGCTCAGATTTGAAGTAATGCCAAGTTTTCTGGCATAATCTATTGCGTAATCAATACCAATGTCTTTTAAAATTTTGATGGTTACTACATTGCGAGATTTGGCAATGGCGTCGCGCAAAAGGGTATGGCCGTGAAATTTTTCTTCGTAATTCCTGGGTTTCCATGTAAAATTATGTTCAGAATCCTCAAATACTATCGAAGAATCAATTATAACACTAGCCGGAGTAAATCCTTTATCAATTGCAGCCGCATAGATTATAGGCTTAAAAGCAGAACCTGGTTGACGCCTTGATTGAATTGCCCTGTTGAACTGGCTTTTCCTGAAGTCTCTTCCCCCAACCATTACTTTCACATGGCCAGTTTCAGCCTCAATAGAAAGCAGTGCCGTTTGGGTATTTGGCTCCTGTTCCAGTTCGAGCTCCCATAGATCCGAGTCAGTTATTTTATTTTTAATTTTTACCAGTATAACATCGCCAATATTGAGGACTTCTCCAGGATGTTTTACTCTTGACTCGTAGTAGGAGACTTTGGGATCAGGCTTTCTCGCCCAGCGCATACTATTAATATAAATTATTCCCTGAGTATTTCCAATACGAACAATAGCGGTGTCGTTAGTATCATTAACTTCAATTACGACTCCATTAACTATCTTTCCTTCTTCAACAGGATTTTTTTCAAGCTTTTCCCTGAGTTGTTTCGAAAAAGTTTCGATTTCTTCTTCTGCCAGATGTTTAAGGGGGCCACGATAACCCTGGCGTTTGTCAAGAGCCTTTAAACCTCTTTCTATTTCTTTTCTTGCAGCTTTCTGCATTTCAATATTGACAGCAGTATAAATTTTGAGACCATCATTATATAAAGCATCAGGGCTGTATTTATTTTCAATATAACGCCTTATATGCTCTGTATAAAAAGGAACCTTTTCAATATACCAGTTGCGCCTAGGTTTTATATCCAGTTTGGTATTTATAGCTTCTGTTGCTTGAATATTTGTAATATAGCCTTCAGCGATCATGCGGTTTAGAACGTATATCTGGCGTTGCTTTGCTTTGTCCGGACTTCTGAAAGGTGAATATCTGCTGGGGGCCTGGGGCAGCCCTGCTAAAATAGCGCATTCAGCAAGGTTCAGGTCTTTAGCTGATTTGCCGAAGTAATTTTCTGCAGCAGCTTCCACGCCATATGCGCCATGTCCTAGATATATTTGATTCAAATATAGAAAGAGAATTTCTTCTTTGGTAAATTTTTTGTCTATGCGATATGCAAGAATAGCTTCTTTTATTTTGCGGGTGTAATTTTTTTCAGGTGTGAGCAAGAAAGACTTGGTAACCTGCTGAGTAATAGTGCTTCCACCCTGAACTATGGTACCAGCCTCAATATTTTTAAAATAAGCCCTTATAATGCTTAAAAAATCTATTCCTTTATGTTTAAAAAATCTTGCATCCTCTGCTGCAATAAAAGTGTCTATGAGCATTTTCGGCATTTCGGAAAGAGGTATAACAATTCTGCGTTCATTATAAAATTCAGCAATTTTTCTGTTATCATCCGAATAAACAGTTGTAATAATTGGGGGGCTATAATCGGTTAGAGAAGAAATTTTAGGAAGATCTCCGCTGAGGTAAAAATAAATCCCGCCCAAAGTGATAGCGCTTGATAATATAATTAATACGATCAGTCTGATAAACCATAAGAATATATTTGTTATAAAACTTCCTTTATCTCGCATAGCTCGCTTTTTTAATATTTCAGATGTGCTTTTTTGTTTAACCATATTATAAAATTCCGATCAATAACAAAAGTTTCCCAAATGAATCATTGTACTATAATTTTAATGGGTTAAGCTTAAGATTGAAAATTGACTATTGAAAACTGAAAATTGGTGGTACGCCTTCGGCGTGCTAAGGAACATGGACGAAATAACTTCCCCAACTATGCATCACAGCTTCAGGCCGCCTTTGCCCGATCTCAAATCACAAACATCTTGAAATAGCTCGCTATTCCTTCAATTTTTGTGATCTGAGATCGAACAAATTCGACCCAAATCTGTGATAAAAACAATTTGACCATTTTTCAATCAAATATTTGACTATGTCTGAAATTTAAATATTATCAGATATCCAATCAATTTTCAAGAATCCGTTAATATGAAAAAGAATTTGACTTTATTACATAATATAGTTATTTAATCAAGTTTTAATCCGTCATCATCAGAAAATTTATAAATTAATGAGGCTTATACCCATGATCAGGCTTGATTTTAATAAAATTAGAGGCCTTATCCCCGCTATAGTCCAGGATTATAAAACAGGGGAAGTATTAATGCTGGCTTTTATGAATCAAAAAGCTTGGGAAACAACCCTTTCAACAGGCAAAGCTACATTTTACAGCCGTACAAGGAATGAACTCTGGATTAAGGGAAAAACTTCAGGAAATGTGCAGATAGTTAAAGAGGTAAGAATAGATTGTGATGATGATACGGTTCTTTTGAAGGTTGAACAGGTCGGAGGTGCTGCCTGTCACACGGGTCATAAAAGCTGTTTTTATAAAAGAGTTGAAGAAGATGAATCAATAAAAATTATTGGAAAGCCTTTGTTTGATCCTGATGAGGTATATAAGAAATGAGTAGAAAGTTAAAACTGGGCATTCCCAAGGGCAGCTTGCAAAATGCTACAATAGCACTTTTCAAGCGGTCAGGATGGAAGATAAATGTTAATGGAAGAAGCTATTTCCCTGAAATTAACGATGACTCAATTGAATGTGCAATTTGCAGGGCTCAGGAGATGTCGCGTTATGTGGAAAGCGGAACTCTTGATGCAGGGCTGACAGGGAAGGACTGGATTGCTGAAAATAGTTCTGATGTTCGTGTTGTTGCTGATCTTGTTTACTCCAAGGTAAGTGCGCGTCCTGCGAGGTGGGTGCTGGCTGTTCCGTATGACTCGCCGATTAATCAACCTGAAGATCTTCAGGGGAAAAAAGTGGCAACAGAGCTGGTTGAATTTACGAAAAGATACTTTGCTGAAAAGGGTATTGATGTCGCAATTGAATTTTCATGGGGCGCAACAGAGGCAAAGGTTGTTTCCGGTCTTGCAGATGCCATCGTAGAGGTTACTGAGACTGAAAGCACAATAAAGGCGCATGGACTCCGTATTATAAAGGAACTGATGCAAACCAATACTCAGCTTATCGCAAATCATAATGCATGGGGGGATGCTTTTAAAAGAGAAAAGATAGAACAGATAGCTCTTTTACTCAAAGGAGCTCTTCTCGGTGAAAAACTGGTTGGGCTTAAAATGAATGTGTCTGAATCAAAAATTGGAAATATTGTCTCTCTGCTCCCAAGCCTGAATGCCCCAACAGTAGCACCCCTTTATCAGTCAAAATGGTTTTCAGTAGAAACAGTCGTAGACTCCAATGTTGTCAGGGATTTAATCCCCAACCTCCTTAAAAATGGTGCTGAAGGTATAATTGAGTATCCGCTTAATAAGGTAGTATAGACCCCATGAACCTTGAACCCTGAACCCGTGAACGGTTAAATGAAAATAAAATTCGCTGAATTCATTACAAGCGCTGTTAAGCCGTCTCAGTATCCTCCGGCAGTCTTACCTGAAATAGCTTTTGCAGGACGTTCCAATGTGGGTAAATCTTCTCTTATTAATACGCTGTTAAACCGGAAGCGTCTGGTTAAAACAAGCTCAACACCAGGGCGTACTCAGCTTGTCAATTTTTTTCTTATAAATGAGCAATTTTTGTTCGTAGATCTTCCCGGTTACGGATACGCAAAGGTTCCAGCTTCTATACAGAAAAACTGGGGTCCCATGATTGAAACATATCTTACTTCCAGAAAAGTTTTAAAAGGAATTGTATTAATTATGGATATACGGCGTATTCCCGGTAAGTATGAATTGGATCTTATGGACTGGCTTTACCATTATAATATTCGGGCTGTCCTTATACTGACGAAAGTTGATAAGCTGTCAAAAACAAAACAGATCAAGCAGCATCTTTCAATATCCAAAGCCCTGTCTGTTGATAAAAATGACTTGATACTGTTTTCTGCGAAATCACGTCAGGGAAAAAACAATGTGTGGGATGCTGTAGAAAAGTTATTACAGGAAAACCTTTGAAGAAAATAAATAACAGGTTCGCTAACTTTAAATCAGGATTTGTAGCCATTGCTGGTGCTCCCAATGTCGGGAAATCCACTCTTTTAAACAGGATGATCGGCGAGAAAATTTCAATTACTTCCAAAAAGCCACAGACCACACGCAATCGTATAATCGGGATAATGCACAGACCTTCCTTTCAGATAGTTTTTATTGATACACCCGGAATCCACAGGGCAAAAGGTCCATTAAACATTAGAATAGTTGATGTCGCACTTTCAGCGCTGGCTGATGTTGATCTGATTTTAGTTGTTTTAGATGTAACAAATCCTGATCCTGAGTCTGAAAAACTTCTGATAAAACGACTTGGAAAACAGAAAAGCCCGGTTATTCTTGTCCTTAACAAGATAGATCTAATAAAAAAGTCTGAACTTCTTGTTATCATAGATAAATGGATCAATGCTTACCCTTTTGAGGCTGTTATACCTATTTCTGCAAAACATGGAACTCAGGTGGAAGAGCTTATCAAGGCGATGGAATGTATTCTTCCGAATGGCCCCCCATTCTTTCCGGAAGATGCCGTAACTGATATGCCGGAACGCTTTATTGCTGCCGAGATGGTTCGTGAAAAGGTTTTTCGTTTAACCGGTGAGGAAGTGCCATACTCAATAGCCGTGACTATTGATTCTTTTTCCGAAGACGCCAAAGGTTCTCTTGTTAAAATATATGCAACCATTAATGTTGAACGTGATTCTCAGAAAGGCATAATAATAGGAAAAAGCGGAAACAAGCTTAAAAAAATAGGCGAGGAGTCTCGCATGGAAATTCAGAGGATGGTTGGTGCAAAGGTTTTTTTAAAGCTTTTCGTGAGGGTACAGAAAAACTGGAGCAAAGACACTAAGGCTTTGAGAAGATTCGGTTACTGATGATAGTTTCATTTCATCCCTGTTTTGGGGCAGATAAATATATAATCTGTGCAGGACGTAAGCCCGATGCTGATGATCTTGCCGCAGTAAAGGCTGCCGATGCTGTAATCCTGCCTCAGGGTTGTAATGAAGCCCTTTACAAAATGGTAAGTAAAAACTGCTCCAATATATTTCCTGATTATGAGGCAAAATTTAAGTATCCAGGCAAAATAGGCCAGATTCGTCTTTTCCGGGAAACAAATGTTTTACACCCGAAATCTGTGACTTTTGAGAGAGTTGATTCTTTTTTAGATAATTATGGAGCAGAATCAGAAAACCTTGCTTTTGATTTTCCTTTTGTATTCAAGTTCGACTGGGGTGGAGAGGGTTACGGTGTGTTTTTGATAACTTCTCCTGAAGAGTTTAAAGGCGCTATTCAAAATGCTTTAAATTTTGAGCACGCTGGTCATGTTGGTTTTTTGTTACAGGAATATATTCCTTCACAAGGCAGAAGCTTAAGAGTCGTTGTAATAGGGCAAAAATTTATTTCCTACTGGCGTGTTCAGAAAAATACAGAAGAATTTTGTTCCAGCCTGGCAAAAGGAGCTTGTTTAGATTTTGATTCTGATCCTGACCTGCAGGAAGCGGCAGTAAACTCAGCAAAGCGTTTCTGTAAAATGACAGGTATAAATCTGGCAGGTTTTGATTTTCTCTTTTCATCAGAAGCAGTTATAAAAGAGCCGTTTTTTCTTGAAATAAACTATTATTTTGGCAGGCGTGGTCTGGACGGGTCTGAAAAGTATTATCAAGTACTTAAGTCAGAGATAAATAAATGGGTTTACAGCCTTGGTTTAAACCTAATATGAAAAAAAATAATTTAAAGCCATTTGCATATGATCTTGATGATAAAGATATAAAGAGGGAACGCAGTAAAGCAAAAGAGTTGAGAGCTTCACAGTGGTGGAAACGTTGTCTTGCAAAAGGGATATGCCATTACTGCGGAAAGCAAACCCCTCCCAAAGAACTTACAATGGATCATATCGTGCCGATATCGCGCGGAGGCAGGAGCACAAAAGGCAACGTAGTTACTTGTTGCAAGGAATGCAATAACAAAAAAAAGCATTTTCTTCCAATGGAATGGGAGCAATACTTAAATGATCTCAGTTAAAATTGACGGCTTCATAAAAAATTGATCAAAGCATCTCAAGAGAAAATAGGGTCATAAAATACTATCAAGTCCGTTTGGCACCAGTTTTTTTTAGGATTAATCAACCCGACTTCTCCAATAACCCGGACGACGTCTCTGGTGTGCTACAGCAATGATAACAAGAACATTTCTCTCTACAGCATACAATACGCTATACGGGAAGCGACCGACCACCTTGCTTCTAATACCACTACCGACCGGAGTTGCCGCCATAGGATTTTCCATGATCCACGATATCGCCTTATGCACTGCTGCAATAAAGGTAAGACCGAGACCTGGACATTTGTGCTCGTAATAACGCGCGGCTTCCCGAAACTCCTCGTCGGCCTCTGGGAGAAATGATTCAGTCATCACGATATCTCACTAATAGCTCGGCGAAATACATCTTCAGATGGTATACCCTGGACCTTACCCTCCCGGAACTCTTTAAGTCGACGTTCAGCCTCTTGCATCCATAGCCTTTCGATCTCAGATGGGGGAGCCTCGTCCAAGCTGACTAGAAGTCTCTGGGCAAGTTCTGCCCTTTCTTCCAGGCTTAGGTTCATTACTTCTTTGGTTAGTTGTTCTAGCTGCATAGCTTTAATCCTTTCTTTTGGGCCATATAGAGAGGTGCCAATGGGACGTTGCGGAATGAGCATCCTTCTCAAAGCTGATGTTGGGCAACAATGAATCTACAATTTTGTCATTAACCCTTTTGTAATACCATAATTTTTTTATCTTCTCCACTAGTCCATGATTTTAAATAAAAAACGGGAACATAATGATGATTTATGGGATTATTTTTCATATTTTAAAATCCGTGTTCATGCCATTGTTATGCGATTACTTCAATGCCCTTTCTATCTACTATGGAAAGTAGTTTAAGAGTGGCACCTCTTGGCTTACTTTCTCCCTGCTCCCATTTTTTTACCGCTCTATCCGATACATTTAGGTAGGCTGCAAATACTGCTTGGCTGAAGCCTAATTTATGCCTAATTAAACTGATCTGTTTTGCTGTATAATTTGGTACGGATGACAATGATTTTATATCAAATTTTCTTAATGTTGTTTTATCTATTGCACCAACTGCATGAAGATCTTTTGCCATCTCACTCAGTGTTTCTTGGACTTTATTCATTTAAAGTACCTCTATCAAATTTTGTTTACCAATTAGAATATTGATTTGATCATCATTTAAACTAAGAAATGCTTTTGCCATTACTTTAAATCCCTCAAGCTCATTTTTTGTAATAACCTTTGTCGTGCAGTCCTATCCTTTTTTTGTATACATTTCCCCCTAAATTAGCATCTATCAATCCTTTTTGTATTTCAGCAATAGCTTTTTTCAGATCATCATTGCTCATACTCTGTTTCTTAGCCCATTTTTCAAATGTTTTATATTTAAATATTCTCATATTTATGACTACTCTTTATTTTAATACTATACCCTTATGTTCACCATTTCAAGAATATTATATGAGTTTTATTTTTGTATTTGAATTTTTAAATATGGGAAGGAGCCTCAATGAGTTCTCATGACATGAAGAATCCGACCGGAGGAGTGAGCATGGGGCACGTCATTGAACCGCCCGACCCAAATAGTAACCCAGGGGTTAATCTCCATTAAGGAGCTTTGGGTGAATATTCACTATTCGGCTACGGCCCGATAAGCTTTGTGAAACGCCCAGTGCGGACCCGTATGCTGGGTGATGTGGGGGGCTGAGGG
>JABZFQ010000277.1 GCA_014237365.1 Desulfobacteraceae bacterium
GCCGGATTTTCCGGAGGTTCGAATCGTTTTGCACATTCCACCAATATCTCGCATATATCACAGAGCGGGGAACCATCCCCGAAAATCAATAACTTTGTTCTATTTTGGTTACACTCAAACAAATTCGACCCAAATCTGTGCGCCTACTTGGGGAAGTTATTTCGTCCACGTTCCTTACCTGCTCAGGGTCCTTTATTTTTTCAATAATGTCAGGAGGCAGGGAAAGATCTTTTCCCTCCAATATATGACTCTGTTGATTTACTCCGATTTTGAAAAATCGAATACAATATATTGTTGTAGATTCAACATTAGACACACCATGTTGTACCAATTTTTTTGAAATGATAGTAAATCAACGGAGTCATATATTCCCTCTTCTTTTCTTACCCTCTCACCTTCTTCTTTTCTCACCCTCTTTTCTCTTCCCTTCTCCCCTTTTTCCACGTATTTTTCCATTCGCGGCATACCAATTATCTCCCTGTTAATATATCTGTCCCTCTGCCCATGAGTCCCTGTTCCCTCAGACACCGGCCCCTCGCCGTTCAGCTAACCCCTGATAAACCTGATTATACGCTTCAGCAATACTTTTCCAGTCATGCCTTTCCCTGATCACCCGGGCCGCCTTTTTCCCGCGTTCAACAGATGTATCATAATTCGTCAGGACGGCTTGAATCTCATCTGCCAGGCTCAAAGGGTCAGAAACTATGAAGGCATACCCCAATCCATCTGCCACCGCCTGGTTTTCCAGGATATCGCTGTATATGGTCGGCGTGCCAAAGGAAAGCCCTTCGAGCAGAGCCATTGACATGGCTTCATACTCAGAGGGAAAAATAAAAATGCAGGCATGGGCATACAGAGCATAAAATTCATCGCCGGTCAAAAAACCGGTAAAAATTACATTTTTGAGATTTTTTTCTTTTAACTCCCTGAAATAGGCAAGGTCAGAGCCACTGCCCCCGCCGGCAATAACCAGCGGCAGATCGGTGTTGATTTTTTGAAAAGCATCAAGCAGAGTATGAATTCCCTTGGTGCGCTCAATACGACCGGCCGAGCAGAACAGAAATCCTTTGGGAGTAAGACGCCATTTTTTCAGCAATACAGGATCTGGCTTGTCCCGAAATGTTATGCCGTTTGGGATATAGTGAACCTTTTTCTGATATTTTTCAGCATAAAAATTTGATAGGGGCTTTGATACGGAAGTAATGACATCTGGAATGCGTATAAAAAAACGTTCGGCCAGTTTCGACATGTTTTTTGCAGACAGACTCCACTTTTTCCTCAGATATGCTTGACCATGGGAGGTTGCCATCACGCCGTATTTAGATACCGGCAGCCAGGCAAGCAGACAGGGATCAGCGCTGTGGATGTGGATGATGTCAAATTTGTTTTGCCTGGTATCCACGGCGCTGTTCCACATGTGTGATATCATCTCAAGACTACTGCGGGAGCTTCCGTGAACCGTTTTGATCTTAGCACCGTTATAATTTTCATCAGGTTCCGTATAGGTGTCATACCCGTAAACCGTGACATCATGTCCAATAGTCGTCATATGAGGCACCAGCGAATCTACCACGACCTCGACACCATGATGTCCGGGGATCCCTTTTGTTCCTAATACGGCTATTTTCATCTTATGCTTATTGATCCATCCAATTTATCAGAGACGTAGCGGCTTTTTTTTGGCAAGTCGCAACTTATTGTTGATAACCCAGTAGATTGGCTTCCAAGGCTTACGCCGCATGGCCGGCACAGCGGTCCCGGTCATCCAGCAGCCCTTTTTGCAGTTTTGGACCATCTCTCTGACTTTTTCGGCCTGCTGGCTATGCCAGATTTCATCAAACGACTGCTCTTTGAAATCCCCCATAATCATAGGCTGATCCGATCCATTGCAGGCCAGCACCTGGCCATAGGGATCCAAAAAAAAAGTATCGGTGGCTGCTCCGCAGGGGATGGTCCGCAATTTACCTTGCACATGCCGCAGTAATCCAAGGTTTAAATAGGCCCTGAACCAGTCCTTGGCCCTATGTTTCATGTTTTTTCGAGGCGATTTGAGAAGGGCATCCATAAACCGAACGATGCTTTCCTCGACATCATTTCTGTTTTTTATCTCGTTGTCATCTTTGTGAAAATAAAACGAATTGTGAACCACGGCATTGGCAAATTCAATGTCCATGGCACTGACCAACGTGTACAGATCCAGAAGATCATGACAATTCTGCCCTGAGATGGTCGTGGCAAATCCGATATCTTTGACTCCCATCTCTTTTAACCGCAAAATCGTTCTTAATCCATGGTCAAAACCGTTTTTTATACCCCGCAATTCATCGTTTTTGGCAGGCAAACCTTCAAGGCTCACTCTAATAGTAATATTCGGAAATCTCTCCGCAACCCTGATTATCCTGTCTGTAAAATAGCCGTTAGTGCTTATCTCCAGACGATCCGTTTTCTTATCAAGCACCTCGACAATTTCCAGAATGTCATCCCGCAACATCGGCTCACCGCCGGTAATATTCAGCCGTTTATATCTCCCTTCAATTTTGTCGATGATTTCAGGCGCAATCTCTTCAGACTTTTTGCTCGGATTCTTCCAGGTATGGCACATCTGACATCGGGCATTACATCTATACGTTATAATAACAGCACATTCCATTCATTCTTTCCTCTTTTCGCTTTCTTCCAATTTATGGTAACCGTTCACGGTTATCAGTTTACGGTTTTTTTATTGAATTATGCAAGCCTAAAGCATTTTAATCAGAAATACCAACCTTTGAATTAGTTTTTTGAATTTTCCTGGAAAATATTTTAACTTCACATGCAATATAAAAAGGTAATACCAGTTAATCCTAAATATATCGCATTTTATTTATTTTTAAAATCTATTGGTTCTTATTCTTAAATGTTGCTCTAAATTTACAATAAATTTCTGAAATGCTTAATAGCCAATGCTTTGGACGATAAAATCCTTTCAATAGCCTGAAAATAGTGAAGAGCAGAAGAAGTGACTTCCCTGCAGCGTATCCACGCTGAAATCTCGAATCGTTGACCATGTGTCAACAATTGTTTTGGATCACAGAGAGGCCTAAAGAACTTGATACTACAAAATAAAATCTATGTCAAATATGCAATAATATCAAGAAGATAAAAATCTATTAGACTTTTTGGTTGATATGTTTTACAATTATAATCGTATCCGTGGAGTTGCTAACCATAAATATAACGGAGGCGGTTATGAATTTTAATAAACTTACAAATTGGCTGTCCACACATGTTCCAGTAAAATATCGTCTTAGACTTGTTTGCCTTTGGTATCTTCTATTTTTAATGATATCAACCCGTAAACATTCATTGCAAGAAGCAGCAAGATTTTCTGGAATAAACACTTCCCAATTTAGTAAGTTTTTGAAGAATCACTCTGAATTAGCTATTCTTTCTTTGCATGATTTGTCCAAGAAACAAGCCAAACAATTTTCAAACGTTATGAATTACTTGGCAAACAACTCACTTCCATGGAAAATAGCAATTTTAATTGACAGTACAATCCAACACAGATCAAGTTTACATACGGATAACTCCAAAAGATTTAATCATGGTAAAGGCTTTGTAATCGGTCATCAATGGACAAATATTGTTATAATAATCAATGATGTGCTAATTCCTCTGCCTCCTATACCATTTTATTCCAAGAATTATTGCCGTAAAAATAAGTTGGAGTATAAGACAGAGAATGAATTAGTGATTGAATACATTAACAATTTGAATTTAAAAGATTATATCGGTTCTCATAATCCCAGGGAAGTCTTGATAGCTGCGGACAGCGGATATGACGACAAAAATATTGAGAATACAATTGCTGATAAAAAATGGCAGTTTATCATAGCGTTAAAAAAAACGAGAAGCGTAAAATCAGAAAATGAATATTCGAATACTCCTAAATCCCTATGTGTCAGGGTAGATGTCGCCTCAATTGAGTTAAAAAATTTACAATTTGAGAGGGCGATAGAGAGGTCACATGATCACAGAATATTCACAAGAATTTAAAGAATCAATGCTGCAAAAAATCTTTTTCAATCCAGATCGATCTGTAGTAAGTTTTGCCAGAGAGGCAAACGTCCCGGGTTCAACGGTAGCAACCTGGGTTAGAAACTACAAAAAGAAAAATGGAAAAATAATGGGTCAAAAAAAACGGAAACAACTATGGTCAGCGGAAAAGATGTTTGAAACAGTATTGTTGACAGCGCCAATGAGTGAAGCTGAAAAGAGTGAATATTGCAGAAAACAGGGCATATACCCCGTACAACTTAAGGAATGGAAAGAAGACTGTATAGCTGGTTGCAGGAATGCTCCAGATAAAAAATATATCAAAGAAGCAAAGGAACTCGACAGTCCGAAGTTTTGAGGAGTAATGGATACACCTCTCCAAACTGTTTGCTGAAAAACTAAAATTTTACTTTACTGTAAAGCTTTAAGTGATACTACTATCAGGAAAATCATTCGGATCAGGTGATTTTCTTTTAAAGTAACGTTGCCGAATTTCTCGCATTATCGCTACTGGTGCGGAAATGAATAAATTCCTGATCAACAGTCGCGCCATTACATACTTGACTGTCCTCTCTGAAGGAAGTTGTCTGGAACGAGTACGCAAATAGGTATCAAAGTGATTCCAAATATCGTTCGGATATTTCACTGCAATCAGTTGCAACAACCCCAAAGCAATGGCAGCCAACATAACAAAACGTTCATAGGCCTTCCAACAAAAATTCACCTTAGCCAGCGCATTTTCAGACGGCTGTTTAAGGTCTTTATTTGATTTAGGTCTACGGGAATGACGCTGCATCAGTTTTGACCAAAAGTGATAACTGAAACCACAGATTAGGTTTTTAAGCATGTCAAACATAATTTCAATCCGTGTACGCACACAATATAATTGAATGGCGATTAACGGTTCCTGGTTCAAATCACTGCACATCAAAACAATAGGGCCGCGGCCGGTAATGGCAAGAACAAAACGGATAAGACGGCCAGTGGGTTTCCATAATAAATTGATGGTCATGAATGAAATTTCTTCCATTTTATTATAAACGCAACACCGTGCTTGTGAAAACAGGTATAGTTGATCAAAAAAGTCCGTTAACGTAACTTTTTTGCCGTACGTTGGTGGTCGCCCTGGTCCTCTTTTGCCTTGTGGTTTTTGAGCTTCATAGTAAGCCACACAATTATTTTTAGCTCTGATAATTAACGTTATAAAAGGCTGGTGAATTTCGATTGACCAGATCGAATAAGCTATATTGAAGATCGAGGCGCATGGAAAATAGGCATCAAGGGTGAGAATGCACGGCAAATTATGCCTTAAAGCAAAGTCTAACGCCATATCAATAATCATGGTTTGCAAAGTTTTATTTTTATCTTTTTTGCCGATATGGATTAAGCCTTGATGAATATTCAAGGCTAATGGCAGACCAAATGGTGCTGCAAGAGATCCGATTAGCAAGCTAATCGCACCCCAGTAATGACCTCGAAAATATGATGGCTTTGATTGGGTTTCTTAAATTCTGATGTATGGTAACAACGCCAGGCATCATACGACCATCTTTGGGAACGTAAGTGTGGTCACCTGTCAACACTGCGCGTCCTTGTATCATCACGGTTTCATTCTGAGCCAGAACAAAAGTTGTCCATTGGCAAACTAACAATTCAAGGGACCATGTGCTATACCGGAAAAAATGTAGAAAGGTTTTGTAGCCGCTCTCACCAAGTCCAAAAAAACGACAAAAGGAGGTCACGCCAACCATTTCAGAAGTTCCGATAAAACCGATAATCATCATACAAAATATCAACCAGGTACTATGGTGTGAAAAAACACTACGAAATGAATACAGTGCTTTATAAAAATATGTGAGCATTCTAATCTCCTTATCTTTTTTTTATGAAAATAAGAACAATAAAGAGATTAATATCAAATGGTGTTAATTTTGTCTATAGCTAATAGCAAGTAATTGTATGTTTGTCTGCAAATTTTTTCCAATGCTACTAAATTTTAAATATGAAAACTTTGGACTGTCGAGAAAGGAAAAAGAGCAAAAATATAAGAAAAAAACAAGTGCTCTTGAAAAAGACTTGAGGCGAAAAGAAAAAGCATTGGCAGAAACTGCGGCACTTCTCGTTCTCAAAAAAAAAGTTCAGGAGATTTGGGGGGAGCTAGAGGACGAATGATATCCATTCAAGAAAGAAAAAAAGCTGTATCTTTAATTGAAGAAGCTTGTAATACAGGAGCCAGGCAAAATAAAGCGTGTGTATTATTGGGGATCACCGAACGAACTTTACAGAGATGGAAGCAAACTCCAGATAAAAGCATTAAGAAAGATCAGCGCCAATACAGCAAAAGAACACCTGCAAACAAACTATTACCAGAAGAGAAGCAGGAAATAGTCAGAATTTGTAATAGTGATGAGTATATGGGCCTTCCACCGTCCCAAATAGTTCCTGCGCTTGCAGACCAAGGTATTTTCATAGCTTCAGAATCAAGTTTTTACAGGGTTTTGCATGAGAATGGCCAGCAGCAGCATAGAGGAAAGAGTAAAGCCTGTAGTCGAAATAAGCCAAAAGGATTTACCGCAACAGGCCCTAATCAAGTGTGGACATGGGACATAACATATTTGCCATCATCTATAAAAGGAGTATTTTTTTATCTTTATATGATTACAGATATATACAGTCGCAAGGTTGTTGGCTGGGAAGTCCATGCTAAACAGAATGATGATTTGTCTTCAAATCTTGTAAAAAGGACCTGTTTATTGGAAGGGGTAACCGGAGAAGATATTGTCCTTCATTCAGATAATGGTTCTCCCATGAAGGGAGCAACTATGCTGGCAACCCTTCAGAACCTTGGTGTAATTCCATCCTTCAGCCGGCCATCAGTAAGTAATGACAATCCATATTCTGAAAGCCTGTTTAAGACCTTGAAATATACTCCAATTTATCCTTCAAAACCCTTTGATAGCATAGAAATAGGCAGGGAATGGGTTCTTACATTTGTACGCTGGTACAACTACCACCATCATCATAGTGGTATAAAATTTGTTACACCCAATGCCCGGCATAGCGGTAGAGATAAGGAGATACTGAAGAATCGTGAAAAAGTATACAGAGAAGCCAAAAGACGTAAGCCAGAGCGTTGGACAGGAAATATCAGGAATTGGGATTTGATTGAAAAGGTTGCTTTAAACCCTGATAAAAAAAAGGCAGCATAAATTAATAGTAGAGGGCTTTGATTTTGAGCAATATAAGTGTACAGTGCGGATATCTGGAGAAACGGAGTCAGGATATCCTGGGGAGGAAACCTGATAAGGGATATCCAGATGCAGGTAGTAGCAAAATACTACATGGGGAGCTGCCTCACAGGTGGCTTCCCAACTCAAATTTTGCTAACTATCCTGCTCATGCCTTAAAAAACCCAAAAAGAATGAGCAAAACGATTAAATAGTTTCTTGAAAAATGTTTAATTTCCAAGGGGCAGGGTATAAACCTTCACCTTTAGGTGGAAATGTCTTTAGCATATTTTAAATTAAAATAGTTGTCCAAAGGACACCTTTGTGGCTTTAGCCTAAACTGATTGCTTTCAAGCTATTAACAAACTACCGGCTTTAGCCGGTAAGTCATTGACTTTAGGCGACAACTTGCTTGACAAACACCGAAATCAAAAGGATGGAGTCAATTACCACCACCAGAGGTGGTGGCTTGTTAAAGGAAAATATCTTTTTTATATTTTTGGCTCAGAGGCAGAGCCCCTTCGCTAAAGGTGCGGATTTTGACCGCGCTAACCACCACCAGAGGTGGTGGCTTATAAGAGTCAAATAGCAGAGTTCTTTAAAAATCATCGCAGGATAAAATGGCAGACTGTTCGTGTACCCACGAATAGTGCTAAAAGAAAGCGAATGGAGTTTCGCATAAGACAGATCATTGGATACCTTCGTTATGTCGGAAAAGTTCAACTGATTTGTTCGGAATTTAGAAAAAGACCGGATGGTCGCAGAAAGTACTTGGCTTGCAATGATTTAAAGGCAAAAGCACGACAGATTCTCATAGGGTATAGGATTCGATGGGCAATAGAGATTTTTCACAAAAAGGTTAAAATCTGAAGTTTCACCGTTTTCCCAACAGTTTTTAGATCAAATTATCTATTTTTAAAAAAATCACTAATTGGCACGAAAAATGAATTTCAATTTTTGTGCCAATATTTTTTATTATTTCAAT
>JABZFQ010000240.1 GCA_014237365.1 Desulfobacteraceae bacterium
CCCCAACTATGCATCACAGCTTCAGGCCGCCTTTGTCCGATCTCAAATCCCAAAAATATTGAAATAGCTCGCTATTCCTTCAACTTTTGTGATCTGAGACCGAACAAATTCGACCCAAATCTGTGCGCTTACTTGCGGAAGTTAATTCGTCCACGTTCCTAACCGATTTTTCAAAGTCAGCCCCAAACGTGCTGTTAAGCTTTGGAACCATTATTGCAGACTGATGGTCTCTAACCTATTAATAAGATTGACCAAAAAAATGAAACTTCCTATACTATAAATTTATTTAATATCATAATGAAATCACATACTCAATTATTTCTAAAATGAGTTTGTAAATTTTTGATTAAAGTATTAACATACCGAAGAAAAAGAATGTTTTTAAACCACAATTTATCAATGCGGAGCTTTATAGTATGAGGTTTAAATTAGTCATATGTATTTTATTGGTAGTTATTTTTTTAAATGCAGAGCATGTATTATGCAAAGATTCATCAATGCGTCAAGATTCAAAATCGCAGGAATCGAACATTTTGCTTGATAAAATTATGAACAAAGTTGAGAAAAAGTATGCTGTTGCCGGCTTTTCTGCTTGTTTTGTTCAGAAATCAACATTAAAAGCAATGGATATAACGGATTCCGCGTCGGGCAAAATAACGGTCAAACGTCCGGGAAAGATGAGATGGGAGTATGAAGAGCCTGACAGGCAGATTATAGTTACAGATGGTAAAAATCTATGGGTTTACAGACCGGATGATAACCAGGTTATGATGGGGGAATTCCCATCATTTTTTGGAGATGGCAAGGGCGCCAGTTTTCTTTCAGACATTAAGCTTATCAGGCAAAAATTCAATATTTCTTTAGAAAATACTGATAGAGACGATTATTATATACTTAAACTTTTGCCTTTAAAAAAAACAAACGATTTATCATACATAAACTTGTCAATTTCAAAGAAGACATTTTATCTTGAAAAAATTGTTACATATAATTTATATGGCGATGAAACTCGAATAAAGCTTGTCAATACTAAACTATTGGAAAATCCTGACGATTCGATATTTATTTTTAATATACCTTATGGCACAGAGGTGCTAGAACTTGATGACTAAGTGACAGTTTACGGTTCACGGTTCACGGTTTACGGCTGTTCAAAACATAAAACTGTAAACTGTAAACCGACAACCGTGAACGGTTACGTAAGTATAGACTTTATAGACTTTCAGATAATTAATTTCATAAGGATAGAAGGAGGAAGGCGTATTAGTTATACGTCGACGACTGATAACGCAGTGAAATTAATTATCTGAAAGTCTATAAATATGGATAAAAAACATGAGAGATAAGATAAAAAACCTTCTGAAAAAAAGAAAAGCAATTATGCTTGCACATAATTACCAGCCTCCGGCAATACAGGATCTTGCTGATCTTTGCGGTGATTCACTCGAATTGAGCATCAAGGCTTCCCAGACTGATGCCGAGGTTATTCTGTTTTGCGGAGTAACTTTTATGGCAGAGACAGCTTCAATCCTGTCGCCGCATAAGACAGTACTGCTTCCGCGCAAAGATGCCGGGTGTCCTATGGCGGACATGGTGACTCCGGAAGATCTTAAGGCTAAACTTGCAGAGCTTCCTCCAATGCCGGTTGTAACTTATGTTAATTCATCTGCATCGGTCAAAGCGATCTCGACTATTTGCTGCACATCTGCGAATGCTGTTTCAGTCGTAAACAGCCTTGATGCTGATGAACTAATGATGGTTCCTGATCGAAACCTTGCTATGTATGCAGCTTTGCATTCAAAAAAGAAGATACATTTCTGGGATGGATACTGTCCGATTCATGACATCCTCACTACTGAAGATGTTAACACTGCAAAACAAAATTATCCGGATGCCGTTTTCATGGCTCATCCGGAATGCCCGCCGTATATTATTGACATGGCAGATGCTGCTTTAAGTACTTCGGGCATGATCAGATACGCCATGGAATCGAAAAGCAAATCTTTTATCGTAGGGACTGAAACAGGATTGCTTTATTCATTGGAAAAAGCAAATCCCGACAAATTTTTTTATCCTGCATCTTTAAACATGGAATGTAGTGATATGAAAAAAATCACTCTTGAAGATATTGTCAGAAGCCTTGAATTCATGGAAGGCAAGATTAAGGTGCCGGAAAACATACAGCGGCCGGCGTTAAAAGCCGTTCAAAGGATGATAGAGCTTTCGTAAATACTGAGGTTCAAGGTTAAAAGGCGACTAACCGTGAACCGACAACTGTAAACCGTGAACGGTTACCATTTTTTATTCCATGCTGTTTACAATTTCCTCTGGTATATCTGCATTAGTATATACTTTTTGAACGTCATCACAATCTTCAAGATTTTCCATCAATCTTACCATTTGTTCCGCCTCTTTGCCTTCTAAATTTACTGTTGACTTTGGAAGCATAGTTATTTCAGCTACAATGTAAGGTATTAATTCTTTATCTATTGCTGTTTTAACTGATTCAAAATCCTGAAGATCGCAGATAATTTCAAAATTACTTTCATCCTCTTTCACGTCTTCAGCACCTGCATCTATGGCGATTTCCATCAAACCTTCTTCATCGACATTACTATTTTCGACAACAATATATCCTTTTTTGTCAAACATCCACGAAACACAGCCGTTTTCACCTAAATTTCCTCCGGATTTGCTTAGAATATAGCGAATATCGGCAACAGCCCTGTTTTTATTGTCTGTAAGTGACTCAATTAAAATAGCTGCGCCACCCGGGCCGTACCCTTCGTAAATAATATCTTCGTAATTTACTCCTTCGAGTTCCCCGGTTCCCTTTTTTATGGCTCTTTCAATATTGTCCTTGGGCATATTTTCACTTTTTGCAGCCAGGATTGCCGTTCTCAGCCTTGGGTTTGATGCGGGGTCTCCTCCGCCTCCCATACGTGCCGCTACAGTGATTTCCTTTATAAGTTTCGTGAAAATTTTGCCACGCTTGGCATCGGTTGCACCTTTTTTATGTTTAATGGAAGACCATTTGCTATGACCTGACATATTTTCCTCCTAATTTTTATCCAATCCGATTATATAAATCTCTTTACTCGCCTTTCGGCTGCTTTTAGGTTTGAAAATCCTGCTTTTTTTAAAGCCGGCCTTTACTGAATCTGAAAATTTATTAAAATCTTCACCCTGAAAGATCTTGCAAACAAATGATCCTCCGGGCATCAAAGTTTTTTGAGAAATTAAAAGGGCTGCTTCGCAGAGGTTAAATGATCTCGCAGCATCAACACTTTTATTCCCGGTTGTAGCCGGTGCCATATCACTTAAAATAACGTTAAATTTTTTTCCTGTTAACTCATAAAACTCATCGTCAATAGAAAAAATGTCTGCGGTATATACTTTGGCATTTGATGGAATTTTTACAGATAAAGGCTTCAGGTCAACTCCAATTACCCAGCCTTTTTTACCAGTCAGCTCTGCTGCATATATAAGCCAGGAACCTGGCGAACAACCCAGATCAAGAACTCTGTATCCCTTTTTAATTAAATTGTATTTTTGCTGTATTTCTTTAAGTTTATAAACCGATCTTGCCGGAAAATTTTCTTTTTTTGCTTGTATGGAATAATGATCTCTCCACTCTTTATTTTTTGATGTTTTGCGTCTCATCAAAAAAGTATTTCAATAACTTCTGATACAGCTTTTACCCCTATAACATCTATCCCCTTGACTTCGGTCATGCGTTTCAGGTTGCTTTCCGGCACAAGACACCTTGAAAAGCCCATTTTTTTTGTTTCATTAACTCTGGTTTCAATATGGCTTACAGCCCTGACTTCACCTGTCAATCCTACTTCACCAAGAACAAGTGTTGCATCAGAAACAGGTTTATCTAAAAAGCTTGATGCAATAGCAGAAACAATTCCCATATCGATAGCCGGCTCATCTACTTTTACACCCCCAGCCACATTCATAAAGATATCGTGCCCCATTAAATTCATACCTAATTTTTTTTCCATAACAGCCACAAGCAGAGCAACCCGATTTTGGTCAAGACCAAGAACTGTTCTTCTGGGTGTTCCAAAATTTGTACTGCCGACCAGAGCCTGAAGTTCAACAAGTATCGGCCTGGTACCTTCCATGCTGGAAGTTACAACTGATCCTGGTGTGTTTACAGGACGTTCTGAAAGAAATACCGCAGAAGGATTTACAACTTCTTCAAGGCCCTTTTCATTCATTTCAAATACGCCTATTTCATTGGTTGAACCAAACCTGTTTTTAACGGCACGCAAAATTCTGAAAACATGATTTCTATCGCCTTCAAAATAAAGAACCGTATCTACCATATGTTCCAAAAGCCTGGGGCCGGCTATGGCGCCATCTTTTGTGACATGACCTACCAGAAGTGTTGGAATGGATGTTTTTTTGGCCATTAGCATCAATTGAACCGCGGATTCCCTGACCTGGCTTACGCTTCCAGGAGCAGAGCTCAGATCCGGACTGAACATTGTCTGGATCGAATCAATTACAAGGACATCAGGCATGGTTGATTCAATTATCGACAGAATCGAATCTATATCTATCTCTGAAACTACTAATAGATCATGGGAGGCAGCCGAGAGTCTTTTGCTCCGCATTCTTATCTGCTTGATTGATTCCTCACCGGAAATATAGAGCACCTTATGGCCCCTGGTTGCAAGACCGTCCAGGGCCTGCAGCACAAGGGTGGATTTGCCTATTCCTGGGTCTCCGCCTATCAAAACAAGGGTTCCTGGAACAAGGCCTCCTCCCAGGACCCTGTCGAACTCCCGGATATCGGTTAAAAGACGATATTCATCCTCAAGTTCAATAGAATCAATGGGCACGGGTTTTGTCTGTGAAGAAGACAGAGTTAGCCTTGCTCCCTGAATTGGTTTTGAAGTTTGTGCTTCTTCCACAAAGGTATGCCACCGCCCACAGTCAGGGCATTTGCCCATCCATTTAGGCGTTTGATATCCACATCCCTGGCAGCAAAAAATCATTTTAGTATTTTTTTTCATGTTAACCAATTTATTTAAAAAGGTCTTAATAGCAAATCGTTATTGTTTGACATTTTAATTTATATCATGTCATTTATATACTTGCAAGGTAACCATAAACTCTGAACCATGAACTTATATGATTGATTATCACGTACATACCTCCCTTTGCAACCATGCAGAAGGTGTAATGGAAGCATACATACAAAAAGCCGTAGATTTAGGCTTAAAAGAGATATGCTTTCTGGATCATCTTATTCTTTTAGAGCCAGAAAATAAACTTTCTATGACACCAGGCGAGGTGCCGTTTTATTTTCAGGCAATTCAACTTCTTAAACATAAATACAGGAGCATTATTAATGTTAAAGCCGGCCTGGAAGTTGATTTTTGTCCTGAGCATACCGATTTGATCAGAAATATTGTGGGGATGTATTCATTTGATGTTATTGGGAGTTCTCTGCATTTTCTTGATGGCATCAACGTAGTAAGTCATGGCTCACAATGGAGCCGGGGAGAAAATGATACAGATTATATTTACGGCCTTTACCTTGAAAAGTTTGATAAAATGCTGGATTATAATTATTATGATATAATATGTCATTTTGACCTGTTAAAAAAATTTGGCAGGAGACCTTTAAAAACCTTTGATAAAGAAATAAATGAAATATTATCAAAGATAAAAAAGAAGAATTTATCATTGGAACTTAATACAAGCGGATATAATCACCCGGTCAATGAGGCTTATCCTTCCAGAGAAATTATAGAAAAATGTTTTGAAAAGGGAATTTTTTTTACTCTTGGGTCAGATGCTCATAAGCCTGAGAGCGTTGGTCAGCATTATGACAAGGCATTGCCATTGCTTATTTCGGCTGGATACAGCCATATAGCCACATTTGAAAAGCAATGTCTTAAAATAATTCCTATTGAAAATATATTAGTAACCGTTCACGGTTGACAGTTATCGGTTCACGGTTTTATGTTTTGAGCAACCGCAAACTGTAAACTGTGAACTGTAAACCGACAACTATACGGTTACGTATATTATAAGATCATGCCTATTAAAATTAACAATTACAGCACAATTATAGTTCTGCTTACAGGTTTGTTGATATTAATTATCGTGCCATCCTTTCAAAACCCGGCTATTGCAGATAACAGCAGGGTATATTTTGAATCCCTGCAGCAAAGACTCATAATAGAAGGTTTTGATAAAGGCATGATAAAGGATTTATACAACAGACCAGAAGTCTATTTTGATTTTAAAGGTGTTTCCCGATATTTCGTGTATAGAGAAGCTAAATTAAATTACGATCAGTTCACTTCCAAAAGCTCCATTAAGAAGGCAAAAAAATATATGAGCAAATATAGTTCAGAGCTTTCAAGCGCGGAAAGAATATACGGCGTGGACAAAAAAACTATAACCGCTATAATTTTAGTTGAAACAAGATTTGGAAAAGTAATTGGGAACAGATCTGTTTTAAACACTCTTTCAACGCTGGCTTCTTTGTCAGATTTAAATATCCGGGAGATGGTCTGGGATAAGAATTCAAGCTCTTGCAGTCTTACAAGGGAAGAATTCAATAAGTGGTCGAAAAGAAAATCAAAATGGGCTTACTCTGAACTTAAAGCCTTTTTTAAATATGTAAACAGGGAAGGAATTGATCCTGCCTGCATTCATGGCTCTTTTGCGGGGGCATTGGGTATAGCTCAATTCATGCCAAGCAGTATTCTCGCATTTGCAAAAGATGGGGACGGAGATGGAAGTGTTAATCTTTTTAACCATGCAGATGCTATAATAAGTATAGCAACATATCTTGGCCATTACGGATGGCATCCGGAAATAAACAGAAAAAATGCCTGTAAGGTCATTTATCATTATAACCATAGTAACTATTATGTAGATACTATTTTAAAAATATCGGAACTACTGCAGATATCCCTCGAAAGACCATAAATTGCGTTTTTTTCGCTGGCCATGAACATCAATAGCTGTGTTGCTCAGGCTTGAAATAGCTTGCGTACCTTCGCGCCTTGCTCTTGATGCTCATGCTCACCGAAAAAAACGCAATTTATAACCTTCCGAAATATATCGTTAAATGGTTAAATAAAACCCCTCTCGACCATTTTCGAATCAACTATTCGACGTTTTATACTGAAAGGATAAAATTGAATACCACAACATTTTTTGTAGGTCTTGGCATAGCGTTTTACGTAATAACCTGCCTGGCTATATTTGATATAGCTAAGAAAGATTTTGGCAAACTGGCATATAAGTTTATATGGGGAATAATTGCTCTTATCCCTTTTATCGGTTGTATAATATATTTTGTTTTCGGTTACAGAAAGGGAAAAAGGATCAGCAGATATTCAAGCCTATAAAATAATATTTGACAAAGTATAAGCTTTTCTATAATCATGCTCAACTTGGGTTTAAATGGTCCCATCGTCTAGCGGTTAGGACGCCGGCCTCTCACGCCGGAAACCGGGGTTCAATTCCCCGTGGGATCACCAAAAATATCAAAATAGCCTGCCATTCCATCAATTTTTGTGATTTGAGATCGAACAAATCTGTCCCAAATCTATGCGCCTACTTGGAAAAATTATTTCGTCCCCGTTCCTATTATCTCCATAAAGCTCTGCAACTTTTTTCATAATGTGGCATGAAACTCTTAATTTTATTACAATTTTTTCATAATTTTTGCATTGATCTCTTTACAGTCGTAGGCTACCAACGTAAGGCGGGACAGCCCGTAAATTCAGTTGGTAGCCGTTTCGAGACATTTAGAAGAAATCATGTTTGTACCTGTAAATGGGGTTAGTTAAGGCTTATTAATTTGAATTGTTATTACACTAAAAAAAATAACATTATATAATATCAGATAGTTAACAATAGGCTAACGTTGCTCTGGAAGATTCAGGATAGTCAGATCTATTTCACGTTACCGTCAGAAAGTTCGGCCAAATCGATTCCATTTGAGAAAATCAATGAAGCCGATAAAAAAATGGGGACCTGGCCATTATCCGTCCCCAGAGTCAAGCGGAAAGCGGGCAGATAGTCGCTGTTATAGTTAAAAACATTTGAGTGTAACCAAAATAGAACAAAGTTATTGATTTTCGGGGATGGTTCCCCCGCTCTGTGATATATGCGAGATATTGGTGGAATGTGCAAAACGATTCGAACCTCCGGAAAATCCGGC
>JABZFQ010000027.1 GCA_014237365.1 Desulfobacteraceae bacterium
AGCTTCAGGCCACCTTTGCCCGATCTCAAATCACAAAAATATTGAAATAGCTTGCTATTCCTTCAACTTTTGTGATTTGAGATCGAACAAATTTGACCCAAATCTATGCGCCTACTTGGAGAAGTTATTTCGTCCACGTTCCTAAGCCGGCTGTCAATGATCCTAAGTGCTTAGAACAATTTTTAATTTGGGAGAGCATAACATGTGGTGATTTACTCAAAAGTGCTTTGGGCTGAAATGGGTAGTTTGGAGATCATCTTCAAGATCATTAACATCATAGCGACGGACAACGCCCTCTGTGCCTAATAAATCATGAAAATCCCAACGTGTCATTCCCGCAAATTGCCGAGCTTTACCGAAATTAAGCAACCCTTTTATATAAAGACGGACAGCAAGCTCTCTTTTTAATCTTGTCGGTATTTCTTTAGGTGGAAGTTTTATAGCATGGATCAATTCTTCTGGGATATCTATTAAAACCTGCAAAACTTTTTCTCCTTTGGATTAATTTATTGTTTAATTTATATATGTAATTATTTGTATTATCAAGCAATAAATTTAAATATAATTTTAAATAAATGAAAACTGAGTTTGTTAGATTCGATTTTGGAATTAACCCGACATCATTAAAAAAACGTACTTGTTTATGATATTCATGTCAACTCCAGAAGACCATACAACATCTTGTCGATGTCCGACATCACAGTAAAATTGTTTCCCATTTGCCAAACATTCTGGCTTCATAAAAGACCGGGGCAAAAAAAATACCGAAAGTATAAGTATAACTTCCACAATGTATTTTACATCTCGAAAGAATAGATTAGTGCAACTTTACGTTTCTTTGCGGCCTTTGTGGTGAAATAATAACTGGCTAACTCATCATAGTCTCTGTTGCAGTTGCAGTTTAATCGGAGGGTTCCCAGAACCAGAATCTTCCATAGATCCATGCCGGGTCTCCCTGTCTCATGGCTTTTTTTTAGAAAAGCAAAAGGTCTTCATAGTGAATAATATTTGACTATTAAGTTATTGTGTTGATATGAAAACACAAAGTGAAGAAATAATGTCGGATTTGAAAAGCAGGTCAATAGAACGCCATGCTGTGCTGAAATTTTAAATGTACATCTTAAGATGGTGAAGTTTGGCCATGTTGTGTTTTAGGTTATTCTCATGCCCATGACATCGACAGAAAAATTTAAGATAAAATTACTTTTTCTGATTGGCGTTGCCCATATCCTGATTTCCGTTTTCACAATTGTTCCTGGTAACATGTCCATTGATGAGGTTACATATCACAGGATGACGAAAAGCTTTTCGGAATCCGGTGGACTTGAGATATGGAATGGCTATAGGGAATGTCCATCTCCGGAACTGGAGACGCGTTTTATATTCGCCCGTAACGGAAGACTTGTTTCCCAATATCCTTACCTTTTTCCGGTACTCAGTACGCCATTTTACCGTATATGGGGGTATCGTGGTCTGTTTTTTATCAATGTTATCGCATTTGCGGGTATTGTTTTTTTCTGTTACGTCATTGCAAAAAAACTCTTTCAAAATCGAAATCTGGCCTTAAACTCGTGCTTTATTCTTATTTTCGCAACGTTCTCGTGGGAATATTCGCAAGCAGCATGGCCTCACGCTACAACGACTTTTTTCCTTATGGCGAGTTTTTATCTTTTTGTCTGCTCGTTCTATGCGAAAACAGGGCGAGCGGCATTTTTGCTTGCTCTGGCGTCTGGTTTTATCACAGGATTTGCCATGGGAATCCGTCTTGATTCCATCTTCGTGCTTCCATGTCTCATTATCCCTTTCCTTTTTCTGAAACCATACCGTCCGTTGCCTGCCCTTGCAACCTGCATTGGAGCACTTCCCGGTTTGGTCATTCTCACCGCCACGAACTACGCAAAATTCGGTGTGCTTTCACCTTTTTCCTATGGCCGCTCTATAGAAGCATCGGAACTCAAACGATATTTGCCTTTTGCCGTGCTGGGCATACTTACAATGATCATTTTATGGGTATTAACGCGACGACCAGTGATTTCCATCCTGTGCCGTTACAAACGTACAGCTATAATTACGATAATTTTGTTGGTGGGTGTCCTTGCAATGATACCTCAGGTACGAAGCACGGTCGGAAACTCTTTGAACGGAGCTTACCAACTGATTGTTGATTTTCGTGTGCGAGATCTTGACATCAAAGAAGGGGGCTTGTCGCGTAGCGAGGGGGGTGGAATGGTCTATATAAATGGGCTGAAAAAATCGCTGCTGCAAAGTTGTCCTTATCTTGTAGTGTTGCTGCTCCCTTTTCTGAAAATTATACGTAATGACAAAGAGTCTGTACAGCTCACAATATTATTTCTTGTCCCTATGGCTTTTACAGGTTTTTATTCATATCATAATGGCTGGCACGGTGGATGGTGTATGAATCTCAGGTACTTTATTCCAATTTTACCTTTTACTTCTATGCTTTCCGCCTATGCATGGCGCGAGATATCCGGTAACATAAATTTAAACTGGGGCAGAATGTGTTTGTTGACTAGTTTTGTCTTTGCTATCTTATTTCTCACAACATTAAATGGAGTAAACGCTCAGGAATTTCCTTTTCTAACGCTGCCGTTGTTATTGGCATTGCTGCTGACTATTCTCCTATTGACACGCGAGACCTTTGCAAAGCTTAGTCGCTATCTTTTTCCTCGTACTGCCGTGGTGATATTCTTTGTGGCAATAGTTTGGTCAAGCCTTGTAGCATTTTTGTACGATTACCCACGCGCCTGCCTTCTCAGGCATTATACTTTTAACGTTGCTAAAAATGCCGCAAAAGTTGTTTCTGTAAATTCAATTCTCTTTACTTTTGCTTATGAACCGTTTGTCGGTTTGATTGAACGAGGACGAATACGTATCGCAATTCCAGCCATAGACGACTTCCATGATTTTCCCGGATTGATCAAATATCATTTCCAAAATGGGCATTCAGTGTATACTGCTTTTACTCCTTTGGAATGGGAAGATATCAAGAAAAGAGGCATGATTGATCAGTTTAAAATTATTCCGATTGAGTTTGACGATAATTACATTTTGTCCGAATTAGTCATGAAATGAAAATGAGTTGGGACTCGGTCAAAAATAACTTCATAGAATTTGCGTCCAAATTTGCCGTAGATTTAATCAATCAGATTGAGCAAAACCGAAGCAAAGGAAAATTAAGATGAGTCGCTTAAAAAGAATAACTCCATTTCTAATACCTTCGTTTGCTGATATCATGTTTGTAGCCCTCTTTTTTGTATTATCATTTTCCGTAAATAAAGAGCTCTTAATTGATTGTGATACCGGCTATCATATAAGGGCGGGAGAGTATATAATAGATACGCTTTCGATCCCGAGATATGATATATTCTCTTTTATCACTCCTCCATTGGCCTGGACAGCCCATGAATGGCTTTCAGAGGTTATAATGGCGGCAATTCACAGGGTTGCAGGCCTTACCGGGGTAGTTATCTTTTTCTCTTTCATTATTTCTCTGGTCTATTACCTGATGTTTAAAATTATTCGGGTGTATAACGGAAATATCCTGGCAGCCTCTTTTATCACTTTGCTTGTATTGATGACTTCACAAATACACTGGTTGGCCAGACCACATATGTTTTCACTTGTATTGATGGTTGTATGGTATTATCTGCTTGACAAGTATCAGTATCAACATGAAGACTATCTCTATCTCCTGGCGCCGATGATGCTTTTGTGGGTGAACCTGCACGGGGGGTTTATAGCAGGTTTCATTCTCATTGGAATCTATCTGTTTGGCAATTTGGCAATCTTCATTACTTCTGAAGATTCAAAAAGAGATCTTCATCGGCAAAAGGCAAAAAAACTTGGTTTATTGGCCGTAGTTTGTTTTCTTGTTTGTCTTATAAATCCTTATACATACCATATCCTGCTCTTTCCTTTCAAGCTGGTCTCAAACAAAGTTCTTATTGACCATGTTTTAGAGTTCATGTCGCCAAATTTTCATAACCTATCTGTTAAGTTTTTTGAATTTTTTATGCTTTTGGCATTGGCCTTATTTGCCATTTCAAGGATACGATTAAATATCATTGAGCTGACGCTGATCCTCCTTTTTACTCACATGTCTCTTTATTCGGCAAGGTATATCCCGCTTTTTGCAATAATTGTCGCGCCTGTCCTGGTAAGACAGGCAGAGCCTATGTTAGAGCAGTCAGGCGGAAAATTTATTAGCTTTCTTAAAAAGCGGGCAAGCAATATTTCCACAATAGAAGCATCTGCAAAGGGCTATTTATGGCCGATTCTCGCCGTTGTATTGGTTGCTGCCCTGGTTGCAAAGGGTAAAATAGAGCATAGTTTTGATGAAAAAATCAAACCCGTGGCTGCCGTGGAATTTTTAAAAAAAGAGACCCTCCATGGTAATATGTTTGATAACGATGAATTTGGTGATTATATAATCTACGCTGCATGGCCAAAATACAAGGTTTTTTTTGACGGAAGATCCGATATGTACGGCACTGACATACTGAAAGAGTATTTCAAAGTCAAAGAGTTCAAACATGGATGGGAAAAAATAATAGAAAAATATGACATAACCTGGATTATCTATAACGCAAATTCAGTATTTTCAAGATATTTGCTGCAAAATGATGACTGGAGTCTGATCTATGCAGACAAGGTTGCAAATATTTTTCTAAAGGATATGCCCGAAAATCAACGTTTGATAGAGAAATACAGCAATGTCGAACCGGTTATTGAAAAGGATACAGAAGATGAACCGGATAAATAGATTGAATGCATTTGCTGGAGAAAAGCCATTGGTAGTTTTACGGAAAGCAAATCTTGATAAAAAAGCTTTGGGGATGATTCGTTACAGATGCTTTTTGATCTTATGATGCTACGACTGATTATGAGAAAAGAGAGGGGCTAAGGATGAATGCTTATACGGATTACCTTTTAATCGCTATAATGTCTGGTATATTTTGTGTCGGGCTTGCACATAAAGGGATGCCAATCGGACACGATTTAATATACGAAGTTACACGCGTTGCTGAATACACAAATTCGCTCAAAAATGGAGGTTTCCCCGTTCGTTGGTCTAAAAATCTTGAACGGGGTTGCGGCGAACCAATTTTCAACTTTTTCCCTCCTTTGTTCTTAACGGTTTCGTCAATCCAGATTCTGTTAGGTTTTTCAATCGTTACTGCTATAAAAGGTTCGATTTTCCTTTTCACTTTTGCATCCGGAATCGGGATGTATATGTTTGCAAAAGAATTTTACAGTAGGGGATTAATCGTTTCATGCGCGTATATATTTGCTCCATATCATATGGTAAATGTTTACATCAGAAATGCGTATTCAGAATATGCCGCTTGTTCAATGGCTCCATTTGTCTTTTGGGGGATCGCCCTTGTTTGTAAGGAAAGAAAAATTAAAAGTTACTCAATTTTTCTGCTATCAGCGAGCGGCGCTCTTTTTGCGCTTTCGCACAACCTCTCTCTCCTTATGTACACTCCACTATTTGTCATATTTTTTGCACTTAATATGATACTTAACAGGAACTGGAAATCTATTTTATCAATCTTAGCATCAGGTGCGTTAGCATTTTTGCTCTCTGCCTTTTATATTCTACCTGTATTGCTTGAAAAAGAGTTTATTCAGACGTGGCAATTGACTATTGGAAAATTTGATATTGCAAAAAATTTTGCAACTGTATCTTCTCTTTTTGGGATGATATCAAGCGAGCATTGGTATTCTTTGACACCTTTCTCGTTAGTATTATTCTCGTTGGTATTGACAGTAATGATTTTCAAAAAGAAAAAAATCAATCAAGCGCTATACGCTAATCTTTGTTTATTCATAGGGTTTCTGATTATCTTGCTGTTTCTGACAACATCATTGAGCAGCTTTATATGGGAAACTTTTCCATTCATGAAATTGTTCCAGTTTCCATGGCGACTTCTATCGCCAGTTACATTCGTCATTTGTTTTTTGGCTGGTTCCATAATGTTTTTTGAAAACACATGTTTAAGGCTACCTCCAAGGGAAGAAAAAAAAGATAGATTCAAATTTTGTTTGCCAACTACACTAATTGTAATGTTTGCAATCGGCGTCGTCTGCGTTTTCTTTTTTACAAGGAACTCCAGTAGATATGTAATAATGCCTGATGCAGAATTTTCAGACGAAAACATTCAGGAAAAAAACTTGCGTGCGACAGTTCTGTTTGAGTATCGTCCCATTTGGGTTAAAGAAAACCACGAGTTACCTTTTGGAAAAGGTCTGATAAGTTCATGCTTAGGGGCAAAAATCGAAGAGATTAGGAGCAGTACTACGATTGGCGAATACAAAGTTTTATTGCCAGAAAAAGCTATATTAACTGCAAATATTCACTTTTTCCCTGGTTGGACAATTTATAATAATGGCAATCCGGTTTCCTTCAAAATAACGCCACATGGTCTCATGGAGTTCTGGCTGCCTCCGGGAAGTCACAATTTGAAAATAGTATTTGAAAATACGCCCGTACGTCTTACAGGGAATTTCCTTTCTCTTTTGGGCCTTTTTGTTTTTGGGATGATTATCTTTACAGCTTTCATGCCACGATTGAAAACAAAATATAATGCTATATTTAAGGCATGACTTTTTCAGCTTTATTGTAGGCCTGCTTTAATCTCCCGAACCCGCACATCTTTTTCTTTATTACCCCCAAAAATCATACCTGGCACGATAACTGCTTTATACTTAAACATAACAGTAAACCTGCCCTGTGGAACAATTAAAACTTATGTTAAAATGGAACTTTTTTCTTTTTTTGTAAAAAGCCTGTTTCGGGTAATGAGAGACCCTTTTTTATGAATATTCTGGTTGTTGATAATAATGCTGTCTGGCTCGAAACTCTTAAAAGAGGGCTGAAGATAAGTGGACACGAAGTTATGGAAGCCATGAGTGCAAACGAAGCTCTGATGAATTTAAGTAATCCGAATACGCCTTGTATTGATCTCGTTCTAACAGACTATGTTATGGCTGAAATGAATGGGATAGAACTGCTAAAAGAAATACGCAAGAACTTTGGGTCATTGCCGGTCGTTATCATGACGGCTTATGTCGAAAAGGTCTTGCTAATTGACGCTTTCCGTAACCATTGTAATGGTTTTATTGAAAAATCCTTTACTCTTGACCAATTGATGCGAAAAATTAAAAAAGTGATGAAACAACGCCAAAATGGATCATGCCAAAATGGCATTGGGCATGTAACTAATTGAATAAAATAATCTTATTTGTGAGCCGTGCCATATTGGCATACCGGCATACTGATAACTCTAATTCCAGGCAGCTTTCGCCGGAAAAATCTCTTTCTGCCTAATACAGTGAAATTACATGACTTTTTATTAATGCCCCGAAGATAGCGCATCATGGCATACATTGTGCATTAAAGGTTTTAAAGTTGTCAAAGGAGAGAACAATAAAAAAGTAAACCAACAAAAAAAGAAAGGAGAAAGGGCAAATGGAAAAATTAATGCGACTTTTTAAGGATGAAGAGGGTGTTACGGCAATTGAGTACGGTCTTATTGCAGCGCTTATTGCAGTAGTCATTATTCTTGCCATTACAACTCTTGGTAAAAACTTGGCAATTACTTTCGATAAGGTAGCTAACGAATTGGGTTAAAATTGACGATAATACTGGATTGGATAAATGCGCATTCCCTTGCACGATTCGCAGGGTATGCGCATCCAATCTAATAGTATTGACTTGGTAATATCCACAAGAAAAGACAAATGGAAAAATTAATGCGATTTTTTAAGGATGAGGAAGGTGTAACAGCAATTGAGTATAGTCTTATTGCGGCGCTTATTGCATTAGTCATTGTTGTTGCTGTAACAGGAATTGGCAAATTTCTGAAGACTCCTTTCATCACGATAGGTTGTGCCTTATCGCCATAGTATCTTGTTCTTCCTGAAGCAAAAAACAAATTACAATTTTTCAACCTGTGCGGTTAAAACCGCTCCTGCATTATTTATGATTATAACAGATTTTGGAGAGGAGCTTTCTCGGGATAACATTCCGAGAGAAGAGAAAGAAATTTGGGGGACGGTTACGACTCGCTTGTACGCTAGCGAATAGTGTGATGCCATTTTTTAACAGTGCAAAATATTGTATCGGGTTAAAGCGGGGTATTTGCA
>JABZFQ010000198.1 GCA_014237365.1 Desulfobacteraceae bacterium
GTAAAATAGCCCACACCTTGAATAAATGGTATGGGCTATAAATTATTCTTTTTTGGGCAGTTTGCATTCTTCAGGTAGCATTTTTGACCATGGCATCAATTTATCTAGTTCTTCTAAATTCTCTGGATCTATATTTGGCAATTTCTCAAACAAATATTTTAAATAAAAGAATGGATTTAGATTATTTGCTTTAGCTGTTTCTATTATGCTATATGCTACAGCGCTAGCTGCGGCTCCTTTTGGAGATTTGCTGAACATCCAATTTTTGCGACCGATTACAAAAGGTTTGATTGCTCTTTCTGCTCTGTTATTCGATATTTCTATTTTCCCATTTTCCATAAATGCACTTAATTTATCCCACTGATTTATATTATATGCAATAGCTTTTCCTAAACTGCTCTTTGGCAACACTTGCTTCTCCGCTTTCTTTAACCACGCAAAATAATCATCTAAAACAGGTTTGCTTCGTTCTAAACGCATTTCATATCTTTTATGTGATTTTAAATCTTTTAAATCTTTTTCTATTTTGAATAATTTATTACAATATTCAAGTCCTATGCCAGCAGTTGTTTTAGAAACTATCGATTCTTTTGGTAGTGCTTTTAAAGCATCATTGAAATAACGCCGAGCATGCGCAAAACAACCAATTAAAGTAACATTTTACGGTTGATACTCATAAAGGAATATTTGTTTATCACTATTTATTCCCGTAGCATAGAGCCACATATATGATTTGCTTTTAGCAGATCTACCAGGTTCATCTAAAACTTGCATCGGGGTCTCGTCAGCATTTAAAACAGATTCTTTTAATAGAAACACATGCATTCTATCATAAAGAAGCTTAAGCCAAGTATTAGAGCCATGTAAAACCCAGTTAGCCATATTCTGCCTAGATATATCAATCCCAAAATTTATAAACTGTTTCTCTTGTCTGTAAAGAGGCATGGCCTGTGCATATTTTTTATCCATTATAAAAGCAAGTAATGATGGCGATACAAAGCTTCCAGGTAACACTGGCTTTGGCATCTTAGCCGTAATAACGGGAGTCTTCGTATTTTCTTTTTCACATTGCCGGCAGGTATAAACATAACGTACATGCTCAACCACTTTAACCTGTGCCGGTATTATTTTTAATTCTTTTCTTACTTCTTTGCTCATTTCATGAAGTGGATGATTACACTCTGGGCAAATCATTTCCGATTCATCCAATCGATATTCAATAGTCTCAACAGGAAGATCATCAAAGGATTGTTTCTTTTTATTCCTTCCGCTTTTTCTCTTGTAAGTTATTTCTTCAAGAATAGGTTCTTCAATATTTTCTCTTGATTCTTTCTCAGCTTCATTAAAAATCGAAAGCTGATCAGGATTAGTTTTTTCACTTGAGCTCCCAAAGCGCTTAGCTTGACTAAGACGAAACTGCTCTTCATAGTAGCTTACTTTTGCTTTCAATTCTTCAATTTCATGCTCTTGAACTGCGCATTTGTTTTCAAAAAAACCAAGTTTTTCTTTTGCAGTATTCAGTTGTGTGTATGTTGAATTTTCAATGTTTTTCATGCTTTTATTATACCATTTTCAAGGTGGAAATAACACCTAAAAATCATAAAAACCTCTGTTTTTTTTAAGTAATTACAGAGGTTAAATCACTTTGCTATTTTATATAATTATTCTTTCTTTTACTATGCTGTGTGCATGTTTTTGATGAATGGAAAGTCCATCTAAAAGCCATCTGAATTCTCTAGGTGTGATACCTATAGCCTTTTCATCCGCTTCCTCTGGCCATCTGAAGAATTATTTTGATTTTATCTTTTTTCTTGTTACAAAAGACAAATATACTATTAGAAAACGGATCTAGATCAAAACTTTCCTGTACTATTATCGATAATCCGTCGATAGCCTTTCTAAGATCAGTTGATCCAGTAGCTAAATATACCTTATCAAAGTGAATTTGATTTAACATTGCTTCGATAAGATAGATACTATATCTTCAAATGCTGCACGATTAAAGCTTTCTGGTATTTCAACTAGGGCTTTCCCAACAGTAACTTTAAAAGAATAATTATCAACAATCGTTGAAGATTGGATAGATACCCATTTTGTTTCCGAAGAATTTTCTTTTGATTCTTTATTAATCTTGTTAATCCAATATCGGAGCGTATGAATTTTTTCTTCATTTGCTTCACACCATTTAACTGCTGATAATCCACTTTTTTTATATGCAGATATCTTTTGCTTCCACATCTCTTTGTTCTCTGATTTAGTCATCTTAATAATACCCCCATTACTTTTGGTACTATTATCTTATGGTTTCTTCAATTCTTAAATGTGGGGTTGCTTTGACGCTTAC
>JABZFQ010000243.1 GCA_014237365.1 Desulfobacteraceae bacterium
GAGATATTGGTGGAATGTGCAAAACGATTCGAACCTCCGGAAAATCCGGCCCAATGTATTCGGCAATATCCCGTAGGGGCAGGCCCCTGTGCCTGCCCTGATAATATGCAACCACAGGGTGCCCCTACGTTATTTGAAAACGAATTGTATCACATAATAGGGAACCATCATCAAGATGGCATTGTTTTATTTTGGTTACACTCATCTCAAATCACAAAAATATTGAAATAGGTAAGCTATTCCATCAACTTTTGTGATCTGAGATCGAACAAATCTGACCCAAATCTGTGTGCCTACTTGTGGAAGTTAATTCGTCCACGTTCCTTAACATATTGTCGCATTTTTGGGGTCCACTATAGAAATAATTGGATCCATTGCAGATCATGCTGAAAATGCCGGTGATATGATGCGGGCGATGATAGCGAGATAAATTTATTCCCAAAAACTCTTTTCGATTGAAATGACACTTTTGTTTCGTATGCTTGAAAGCCACGCATCAAAAGTTTTAAACATTTTTTGCTTAAGCAGTTTTTCTTTTATCTTCTCTTTTTCTTCTTCAAATCCATCAAGTCCGGGGACTTTCCTATCCCTGAATCTGATAATATAATATCCTTTTCCCCCTTTTATTGGGGCATCCGGAAGCATATTTGCATTTGAAAGCTTAAATGCTGCCCTGGAGATGTTTTGCTCAAATGCAATGTGTGGCATTGAACTATTTCGCTTAAAAAAACCGGTGGTAACAACATTTAAATTAAGCTTCTCGCATTCTTTATCCAAATGCTTGTTATCTTTTAATGCGACCAAAAGTTCGTTGGCATATTTATTTGCTTTCTCGTCACGCATTTGTTTTATTAAATCAATCCTGATTCTCTCTTCAACATCCTTTAGTTCAGGTATTTTTTCAGGTATTTTTTCGATGAGCTGGATAATATAATATCCAGTTTCAAAGTCCTGTACCTCGCCGATTTCCATAAGTGAAAGATTAAATGCATATGATGCAAATGATGAACGATTTTTTATTTCTGTAGCCATTTTTACATCCGGGCCCTTATTTTTTGTAAAGAAGTCAGTAGTAACTATGTTTAGACCTCGGGCTTCTGCATTTGTAATCAAATCATCACCTTCAAAAGAAGCATCATAAACTGCTTCGGCTTCTTCATATGCCAGATTTTTTGCTTTTTCTTCTACAAGTTTATTCCGTATTTTGTCCTTTGCATCTTTAAATGAAACACCAGTGTCTTCATTTACCTTTTCAACCTTGATAATGTGCCATCCATACTGAGTCCTGACGGGTTCGCTTATTTCACCGGCTTTCATTTGAAAAGCCTTTTCAGCAAAGGGTTTTACCATTGCATTTTTTTTGAATTCTCCCAGATAGCCACCCTTGTTTTTACTTGGGCATTCAGAATACTGTTTAGCCAGTTCCGCAAAATCTATACCCTCCATTGCCAGTTTAAATATATCAAAAGCTGTTTTCCTTTTCTTTTCAACTGTTTCAGGATTGGAACTCTGGTCAAGTTTTATCAGAACATGTCGCGCTTCAACGGTTTTTTGAGTTTTAAATTTTTCTATGTTGCTTTCATAATAGTCCTGAATTTCTTCATTTGTTATTTTTACCACTGAACTATATGCATCAGGATCAAAGCACAGAAAACGTACTTTAATCATTGCATCAATTTTACAAAATTCCTTATTATCTTCAAAAAAGGAATTTATTTCATCCGAAGTCGGATTAATATCGTCATATCTGCCGGGCTCAAAAAGTACAAAATCAATATTTACTGATGTATTCTCCCATTTGAACCATTCAATTGCTTCCTGTTCCGAAACTTTAACATTGCTTAATATAAATGATCTTATTTTTTCAATAATCATTGCATTTTTCTGAATGAATTCGAACTGCTGGGGAGTTAGTCTGTTTTGTTCTAAGACATGCTCGTAAATTTTGCGGTCAAAATTACCATCTTTCTGAAATGCTTCTATTTGTTTTATTGTATCTGCAAGTTCATCGTTTGTGACCCTAAAATTAAGCTTTGCTGCTTCCTGAAGCATCAGTTTCTTATCTATCAGCCTATCTAATGCCTGGCTTTGTAAATTAAGCATTTTTATCATATCGTCATTTAAATTATTGCCTAATCTCTGACGTAATCGTTCAATAGTGTTGTTATATTCTTCTCTATATTCTTCCGATGTAATAGTTTCACCATTGACCAATGCCACTCTATCTTTCCGTTGTGCACGAAAACTTCCAACACCCCAGAAAACAAATACAACAACAATTGCGCCTAATATTATTTTGATTAGCCAGTTAGTGGCATTTTGTCGTAATAATCTGAGCATTATATTTAGCCTTTTAAATAATTATTGAAATAGGTTTTTCATGCCGGTCCATTTTTGTTCCAACAGACTCGGAACAGAATGCACAAAGATATTCATATTTATCACCTTCTTGAAGTATCAGGAGGAGGCGTTTCCTGACAGGAACTGCGCGTTTGCAACGCGGGCAATATAATTCTGTCGCATCAAACTCTTTGAACATTTCTGTTTGGTTTGTTTTCATGTTAACGGTTCCGGATTGTTTTGTAATATACATTTTTGACCCCGTTAATTATTTTTGTCAATAAATTCTCGCCTAATAAAAAATTTGTTTCGTCTTCAAGGCGCTAGTAGGGCGCAGTACGAAATAAATATTGACACATTCAGTGTTTTTTGTTACATGCCCAACTTAAATTGGGGCTGTAGCTCAGATGGGAGAGCGCATGACTGGCAGTCATGAGGTCAGGGGTTCGAGCCCCCTCAGCTCCACCAAATAATTATAAGGGTTTAGCAAAATTTGCAAACCCTTTTTTATCGGCGAAAGGATCTTGTAGGAACGGGGACGAAAAATCTTCCCCAACTATGCATCACAGATTCAGTCCACCTTTGCCCGATCTCAAATCCCAAAAATATCAAAATAGGTAAGCTATTCCATCAACTTTTGTGATCTGAGATCAAACAAATTCGACCCAAATCTGTGCGCCTACTTGTGGAAGTTATTTCGTCCACGTTCCTTAGAATTTTCTGAAATGATTAAAATTACTCCTACAATTGCAATTAAAGAAGATGAAATCAAATTTGATTTTATTCGGGCATCCGGCCCGGGCGGGCAGAATGTAAATAAAGTAGCAACCGCTGTTCAGCTTCGTTTTGATGTTAAAAATTCACCTGCCTTTTCCGATGATATCCTCAACCGCCTTATTCGCCTTGCCGGTAGAAGAATTAGTGAACACGGAATTCTCATTATAGAGGCAAAACGTTTTCGATCACAAAAACAAAACCGTAAAAATGCGGTTAATCGTCTGATCAAATTAATCAGAAAAGCATCTGAAAAACCAAAAAGACGCCTTAAAACCAAACCTTCACTTGCGTCAAAAAAACATGCCATGGAAGCTAAAAAGCATCGGGCTAAAATAAAGAAAATGAGGCGGCCAGTTTCAGCACATGAGAACTAGAAACGGGAACGACTACAACTATAGACTTTCAGATCAGCCTCGCTTGCGCAGCCGAATGGCAGCGGGTGTTACTTCTACCAGTTCATCATAGTTGATAAAGGCAATGCAGTCTTCAAGACTCAGGCGATGCGGCGGGGTGAGCGTGACGCTTTCATCCGTACCCGATGCCCGCATGTTTGTCAATTGCTTGCCCTTGGCCGGGTTCACCACCAGGTCCCCGGAACGGGAACGTTCACCTATGATCTGGCCTTTGTAAACCTTGACTCCAGGCCCCAAAAAAAGGCGTCCCCGATCCTGCAGGTTGAAGAGGGCATAAGCCACAGTGGTGCAGATATCCTTGACCACAAGCGTGCCACTGCTGCGATTTAACATCTCGCCGGCAAATGGACCGTACCCTGCAAAGACATAGTTCATCACCCCCATACCCCTAGTATCGGAAAGAAATTCGCTGCGAAACCCGATAAGCCCACGGGTTGGAACCTTGTAAACCAGCCTGATTATCTCGTTGTGGCGGCTCATCTCCAACATTTGCCCTTTTAGTCTGCCAAGCTTTTCAATGACTGATCCCTGGTATTGTTCGTCCACATCAATGGTCAATTCCTCGTAAGGCTCCTGCACTTGTCCGTTTTCTTCCCTCATGATGACTCTGGGCCGAGTTACCTGAAACTCGTATCCCCCGCGCCGCATCTTTTCGATAAGAATTGAAAGGTGCAGTTCTCCACGACCCGAAACCTTAAAACCAGCACCGGCTCCCAGAAATTCCACGCTGAGAGCGACATCAGTCAAGGTTTCCCTGCGCAGGCGTTCTTCCAAGTGACGAGAGGTGACGAATTTGCCCTCCAGGCCGGCAAAGGGAGAATCGTTGGGAATAAAATGCATCGCAATGGTGGGCGGATCAATATTGATAAGCGGAAGAGGTCGGGGATCGTCCGGATCGGTAAAAGTAACACCCACGGTGATGTCGTCCAGGCCGGCCACGGCCACAATTTCTCCTGGACCGGCTGCCTCAATTGATACTTTTCGGTCCAGCTCAAACCGAAATATCTTGGTAATGCGAGCCTGTGCCAAACTGCCGTCCCGTTTTGCTACAGCAACATTCTGATTGATATTAATGGAGCCGTTTACCACCTTGCCGATGCCGAGCTTGCCCAGATAAGGAGAGTAATCAATGGTATTCACCTGAAGCTGGAGCGCCGCCCGCGAGTCACCTGCCGGCGACGGGATATGAGTGATGATTTTTTCAAAGAGCGGCTTCATGGAAGCACCGTCAATTGGATCGTCCGGGTTGTCGATGGCGTATCCCGCCTTGGCTGAAGCAAAAATCACAGGAAAATCAAGTAATTCGTCAGGAGCCTCCAGCTTAACAAAAAGATCAAACACCTGATCCACAGCCCAGTTCGCCCGGGCCGAGGGCTTGTCAATCTTGTTGATTACTACCAGCACCGGAAGCGGTATAGCCAGGGCCTTTTTCAGTACGAAATAAGTCTGCGGCATTGGGCCTTCCTGAGCATCCACCAAAAGCAGACAGCCGTCCGCCATACGCAGCACTCGCTCAACCTGACCGCCGAAATCGGCATGGCCCGGAGTATCAATGATATTGATCACGTAATTCCGGTACCGAAAAGAACCGTTTTTGGAGGCTATGGTTATGCCACGTTCCTGTTCCAGATCCATGGAATCCATGAGCCGTTCGGTTATAGCCTGGTTGTCGCGGAACATTCCGCTCTGATTAAAAAACTGATCAACAAGAGTGGTCTTGCCGTGATCGACATGAGCGATAATCGCTATATTTCTAATTAATTTTTTGTCCATAATATCAATAAAATTAAAGTTTTCAAAAAAAATTAAATGGTTAAAATATATTGGTAAGGAACGTGGACGAAATAACTTCCCTAAGTAGGCGCACAGATTTGGGTCGAATTTGTTTGATCTCAGATCACAAAAGTTGATGGAATAGCTTACCTATTTCAATATTTTTGGGATTTGAGATCGGACAAAGGCGACCTGAAGCTGTGATGCATAGTTGGGGAAGTTATTTCGTCCACGTTCCTAAGGGCATTGGTAACCGTTACGTGAATTGTAAAAAAAAATGAAAAACCCTTTGATCTAAAAGCTCATTTATACGACAATATCGTCAAAAACATTGCTTTAATACGAGAAAAAAGTATAAAAAAAATATTTATCGTCTTGATCGAAGGATTTTTTAGAATTTTCTGAAAGTCTATAATATTACAATTAAAGAAAATGAAGTCAAATTTTATTTAATACGGACATCCGGCTCAAGAGGATAAAACGTCAACAAGGTTTCAACCACAGAATGCCAAAAGTTAAATCCGATGATAAAAAATGTTTTTTGCTTGCCGAGAAGATTGAACGGATTTTTAGGGATGGTTTTATCTTAAGTGATGACATTATGCACTATATTAATTCCACTTTTTCAAACCCATCTATAAATGAACTTGAAGAAATTATTTATGACAAGCACAATTGTGAAAGGGATCCAGTAATTGAGCTGATATTTTTCCCAGATGAACTGGTACAAATTAAGCTCGAAGAATTTCTTGAAAGCAAAGATTTTAAAAAAAAAGATGAAGAAAAAATATTGAGTTATATGTTAAATAAAAAATTAGTAACAACAATACGTTTTTCTGAAAGTAAAGATTTATTGAATTTTTTTGTCCCAAAATCATCTACAATAAAATTCATTTCACGTCTTAATATTTCAAGGAAATTGAATAAAAGGCTTCTTAAAGCAATAGACAAATTTGTCTCCGATAAGCTTAGAACCCCTGTTAAGGTCAGACTGCGAAACTCCATAACAGTGCTTTCTGAAAACAAGATTAAGTTCTTGAGCTCTTTCTTTGAAAAATTAAAAGTTGAAAAAAACTATTTTTTTAAATGCCTGGATTTTGTGCTGGACTTTTTTGACAGACTTAAAGATGACAAAAATATATTGCAGTCGCTTTTAGACAAAAAGGAATTATATTTTCAAGACCTTCAAAAAGCAGTAAAGTTTGAGGAGCTTCTGAATAAGAACAATATGGAAACATTGATATCTCGGGGAGTAAGAATTCCGTATATCAGTAAAGAGGATGCAATGAATAACATAGTAATAATAGACACGATTACTCTTGTGGTTTATAGCAAGCAGTATTCCTCACCACTTGAGAGGTAGGCAACTTGCTTTAGGAACGTGGACGAAACAACTTCCACAACTATGCATCACAGATTCAGGCCACCTTTGCCCGATCTCAAATCACAAAAGTATCAAAATAGGTAAGCTATTTCATCAACTTTTGTGATCTGAGTTCGGACAAATTTGACCCAAATCTATGCGCCTACTTGAGGAAGTTATTTCGTCCCAGTTCCTTATGCATCAATATTTCAGCACATTTCTTCGCCAAAAATCGCTCAACTTGGGTTCAATAAAAGTCAAGTCGGTTGCCGATGGTATACCATGTACCCTTTCCCCTTCCATTTTTAACCAGATAATTATCGGCAACGAGTTCGCGTAATCTAATTTTTATCGTATTTCTATTGGCATTGGTAATTGACTGAATATCGGATATCGTTGTTTGGCCGTGTTCTTTGATGATCTCCAATATTTGTTTAGAAAGCGCTGGAAGCTTTATCATCTTATGTTCTCGTTCAATCTTTTGAACTAAATTATCCTTTTGTTTTTTCATACACTTAAGAAAAAACGATATCCAGGTCTCCAGCCCTGAATCATCCGTATCAAGCGTGCGTTGAGCTTTTCTCAATGATAGATAGTAGTTATCCCTATTCTGCTCAATAATGCTCTCCAGCGAACTGTAGGGAACATATGAATACCTGTTTTGCAACAAAAGCAGCGTCGTCAATATCCTGGAAAGCCTGCCGTTGCCATCTTGAAAAGGATGGATCGCTAAAAAATGGACAGTGAAAACACCTATGATCAATAGAGGATGCAGTTCTTTGGTTTCCAGATTGCAATTGGTCCAGTTAATCAGGGACTCCATTTTCATTGGCGTTTCAAATGGAGAAGCTGTTTCAAAAATAACTCCCAGACTTTTTCCATTGTGATCAAAAGCTTCAACATGGTTTGGGAGTTTTTTGTATTCTCCTCTGTGGCGAACATCCTTTGAACTGTATCTCAGCAAAATACTGTGCAACTGCTTTATGTAATTTTCCGTAAACCGAATTTCCTGAAATGACTCAAATATCAGATTCATCGCCTCGGCATAGCCAGCCACCTCTTCTTCGTCGCGTGATTGGAAAGACCTGATATCAAAACCGGAAAGAAGTTGTTCCACTTCCTGATCTGTCAATTTGACTCCTTCAATCCGGGTTGACGATCCCACTGATTCGATTGCCGCAATTCTTTTTAATATGTTCAGCCGATCAGTAGACAGGTTGCTCAGAGCTTTCCATTCTCCTCTAAATTCATCAATTTCGGAAACAAGGCTTAAAATATCTTTTGTAACATTTATAAGAGGTTCCTTCATAGAATTGCCTAAAATACCCACAAATATACCCAAATATACCCATAAAAAGATATGAGTGTAACCAAAATAGAACAAAGTTATTGATTTTCGGGGATGGTTCCCCGCTCTGTGATATATGCGAGATATTGGTGGAATGTGCAAAACGATTCGAACCTCCGGAAAATCCGGGGGCGGAAGGGCAACCGTTCACGGGTTCAAAAGTTCACCCCTGCCCGCAATGGCATTCGTTTAAGACATTTTGGGTATAAAATTCTCTACATATTGTGTACATCATCATTGCATCATACAATATGCAACCTTTAAAATGCCATTTTTTGCTTAAACGAATGCCATTGCCCCTGGCCGAGTATAGCAGGCGGTATTCAGACTCCGGCCCGTAGGGGAAGCTATAGCTCATAAAGTGTTTCGTCCCTTAATGGCCTGATGTATTTGGCTTTTGCTGTTTTTCCTTTTTTATCCGGCAGCAAAAAGGGTTCTTCGCTTTCAAGAATATTTCCCATTTCAGCCTCAATTTTTTCAGGATCTTCTCCTTTTTCCATGCGGCTTAATGCTTCTTCCATGCCCTGGCCGAGTTCAATCCCTGTCATATTTGTAAGCTTGCGCATAAGGTTTGCTGCCTGCCGCGGATCATTTTCATTTATCTTGTCTGCCTCTTTGCCCAGCATTTGAATAGCGCTTTCTAATTTGCTTTCATCAAAGGGAAGATCGTCCATGTCGTTGCTGTCTTCTTTTGCCCTTCCTGTAACTGCAAAGGCAGACATCTGCCGGGTAAGTTTATCTTTTTTACATTTAGGGCAGTTAGGCAATTTTGTTGTGTTTACGGTTCTAGAAAAGAAATTATAAATCGTATTGCATTTGCTGCAGTAAAATTCGTAGATAGGCATAATTTTTCTTCCCTTACTTTTGTTTTTTTGTTTATAAGGAACGTGGACGAAATAACTTCCCCAACTATGCATCACAGCTTCAGGCCGCCTTTGTCCGATCTCAAATCCCAAAAATATTGAAATAGCTCGCTATTCCTTCAACTTTTGTGATCT
>JABZFQ010000225.1 GCA_014237365.1 Desulfobacteraceae bacterium
CCACAGGGCGGAAGGGCAACCACAGGCGTTGCCCCTACGTTATTTGAAAACGAATTGTATCACATAATAGGGAACCATCATCAAGATGGCATTGTTTTATTTTGGTTACACTCAAATTAAATTCACTCAAAATGCCAGCATAGATTTATGTTTTTCGGGAAACGGTACAGCTTTTCCGGTTTTTATGTTGTAAGCTGTCCTTGTGATAATCTCCTCTTTCATTGCTTCGTTCAGGTCTTTAAAGTACGCTGAATAGCCTGAAACTCTTACCAGCAGTTCCGGATACTTGTCAGGATTATTCTTGGCATCAATAAGATCCTCGTAAGACATAATGTTAAACTGTATATGTAGTCCGCCATAACGGAAATATGCCTCAACTGCCTGACCAAATGTCTTGATATCTTCTTCACCCTCAACAGACGGATATTTGAGGTTAAGCGCTTCGCCGCTTGCTATGCATTGGCTTTCAAGCCCTCCTACCGCTTTAAGGCATGCTGAGAGGTCATTGGTTGCCTGTGATACAGGAGTAATGCCGCTGGCAAATACCTGGTCTGCCTTTCTGCCGTTCGGAAGGGCTCTTGACAGTTTGCCCTGGCCGGCATGATTTGTCATGGTCCAGTAACCTGGTCTGTACTTTCCGCCTCTGTAGTTAGTATGGCTCTGGTAGAAATCATACAGAAAGCGAATCAGATTGTGAGAATTTTTTTTTGCGATAGGATCTTCAGTTCCATATTTCGGAGTTTTGTTGACCAGGTAGGCATGCAGTTTTTCATAATCCTCAAAATTGGCCTTCAGTGCCTTTAAGAGTTCATTGAAAGTACACTTTTTATCAATAAATACTGCTTTCTCTATTGCATTCAGGGAATCTGCAGTATCAGCAAATCCGATATGCGTGGCCCCGGATGAATTATAAAGAGCGCCTCCGAATATGAGGTCTTTACCTTTTTCCATTGGCCCTTCAAAGAATGCAGAAAGGAGTGGTGATGGCAGAATCTCCTGATAAGCATGTCCAAAATATTCGTTTAACTCAATTGCCTTTCCTATCAGCCATTCTGACTGCTTTTTGAATGCCTCCCAAAAGTCTTCGAAGCTCTTAAATTGAGAGGGATCACCGGTTTTGGGGCCTATTTGTTCATCTCCGGTTACAGGTCTTGTCCCGTTGTTTAAAGCAAGTTCGAGCACAGAAACAAGGTTTAACATAATGGAACTTGAGGCATCGTAGCTTCTGCCGGCAGAGGCCAGTTCCACGCATCCTACGACAGCATAGTCTCTTGCGTGTTCAAGTTTGATTCCCTGATTTTCAAGAACCTTAATGTCTACAACATCGTTATGAATTGCCGGAACAGCTTTTGTGTTCACAATGACCTCAGCCACTCTGTTGCGATATTCTTTTGGATTCTTCTCGTAGTGATAGCGTGCGTTTAAGCTCGGATCTCTTGTTTTCAACATTTCAGTGACCCTGAGCATGATATAGGTAAGGTCATTCACGGCATCTTCGCCATTTTCGTCAACTCCGCCAAGAGTTACAGCCGGTACTGTCCCTGCTCCACCGAACAGTTCTTCGGCTGTTTCAGGCACAAGATTCGTGTTATCGTTGAGTTTAAGCCAGAAACAGCCTGCCAATTCCATGGTTTCTTGTACAGTCAGTATCCCCTTATCAATATCTTCTTTATAGAATTTATAGAGGATCTGGTCCAGCCTTCCAGGACTCATAGCCATATTAATATTTTCAGCATGTATTGCCACCTGCACTATCCATATAGAATTAATGGCCTCCCGAAAAGTCCTCGCAGGTTTTGCAGGAACCTGGCTACACACCTCTGCCATCTTCTGAAAATTCTCTTTCCTGAACGGGTCATGTTCCTTTACAGCAAGCTCGGCCGCCTTTTTGCTGAGATTCTGTGCGTACTTGATAACGCCTTGCATAGCTATCTGTACAGCCCGATAAAACTCACGCTTTTGTCTGTTTTCTTCAGTGAGATTTTTGCCGCTTTTCAACTCTGCCTCATGTAAAGCAGCCTGTTTAATGATATATTCCACCCCTTTATCAAGAGCTACCCTGTAATCAGGCACTGTGTGGGAAATACAGCCTGCCTTGGTCGCGATAAAAAAGACAATGCGTTCAAATATTCTCATGCATTCAGGATTATTGTATTTTTTCCTTGTATACTCAAGAATATTTCGTTCCATCCAGTAGGGATTAATATCAAAGTTTAATTCGTCGGCCTCCTTTTTGGAGAGTATCGTGGGATTTTTTTCTCTTGTACTTATGGTGTCGAGTTCGGGCCAGATCGTCATACCCGTCCATTCCGGATAGACAGGCGCGCCAAAGGGCTTGGATGTAGTTGTCCCGGCCAGAAGACTGTCATCAAAAAAGAGTGGAGCCTTGTTAGAAAGGAAATGCTTTGCAGCGTTGGCGTACCTGATTTCGGCTGGTTCTTTATCGGAAGACATATCCCTTAAATACTCAGTGTAATATCTTGCCCGCTCAATACAGACCTTTGGTTTTTCACTTAAAAGCTCTTCCCTTAATCGTTTGAGGATGGATAGATTATCAAGAGTATATTCCTTTAACCTGATGTCTTGTAATGTCACGGCGCTCATGATTTACCCTCCTTTCAATTGTTCGATTTGCTGCAAAGTTGATATTACAGATATCGTTAGGAACGTGGACGAAATAACTTCCCCAACTATGCATCACAGCTTCAGGCCGCCTTTGTCCGATCTCAAATCCCAAAAATCTTGAAATAGCTCGCTATTCCATAAAGTGGCTAAATTCGGGCTAATCCAAGTGCGTTTGCCCTGCCGATGCCCCTCCCTTGATATGAAATGCTATTTACTTATTTATGAACGTGTCCCGGACTCTGAACCATAATAACGTTACACTATTTGTATCTTATTAAACAATAGACTATTTCTATTCTATCTTCACAGTTGATAAATCCCATACCAACAGCGTGTCTTTCCCAAGAATCACGTAACTTGTGGGCTCATTGACCCATGCTATTATCCTTTCATATGGCACAACATGCGATTTTGCCAATAGAATCGGTTTTCCTAAATAATAAGGTTTTTTATCCGTAACAGGCGTGACAAGAAGTTTTATGGGTTTAGGGGAGCTCGCAAAAAAAAGAAACCATTTGCCGTCCGGAGAAAACGAGAATCTATCTATTCTGCTACCCCGCAACAACGGGAAGTACTGAGGGGTTTCATTGTTCCAGGTAATTACGGAAACGTTTTTACCATATTCTTTAATAATGGCAAATGGCAGGGTGGGATGGAAGGCGATATCTTTAACCTGGGGTATTTCTTTGTCTTTATGCTCTTTTCTTTTTTTCTCAAAGAAGTCTACAAGGGGGTGTGAAATTTTGTTGAAGTTTAAATCTAATGCATAGATCTCATTTTCATTAAAAATGAAAAAATTCTTATTAGATTGTACCCACATGTCATCAACACTGATTGTGTGGGTCGCCACCAATTGGGGTTCGTCAGAACTTAAATCATAAATTCGTATAAGATTTTTTTCGATAGTTGGTTTGACTCGATCCTCAATATACTTAGTGATCCCAAATGCAAAAATTAGTTTTTCCGGATCAACAATTTCAACTTGGGTGATATGTTCCAAAATATCTTTACAAACCCAATATTCTATAAAGCTATTATTAGGAATGTTGAAAAGATCAAATAGTCTTTTCCTCGCAAATCCAAAAGTTCTTTCTGAAATCACAGGCATAAAAATGAATATCCCGGATCCAGGATTAGAATCCGGATCTTTAAAAAATTTTTTGTACTGGAGTTCCGGTTTCTCAAAGTTAATAAAGATGATGGAATTCTTTAAAGAATTAGTACCAACACTGTTCTTCACTGGTATGGGGAAAATCTTGTCTATTCCTTTTTTTAATTTAAATCGGGACGGAGATAGCTTTTCCATGAATTGATCGTTTGCATTATAAATTGTATCCATTTTGAAATCCTGCTTGCTATAAGTTGTATTTGCACTAATCAAAATAACTATTAAAAAAGCAGCTTTTACAAGATGTGAAAAATATGTTTTGGACAATATTTACCTCTTTTATCTGAATTATATTTCTATATTTTTCAGGATGTTGTACCCTTCCTGGATCTTGTTTTTAATTAGATCAATGCCACTATCTGTAACTCCACCTAAAAATCCTTCTTTTCCTTTTTCCTCAGGTGGTGCTTCTACACCATATTGAGCGTTTTCTACATGTTTCTCTTTTTTACCTTTGAACGAGTTCAATTGATTGACGAGCCCGTCTCTGAGATTGTCGGCAATATCTTTTAATCCAAGGTACTCCATCGGATTGACAAATGTAAAACGTTCCCACAGGTCCATTTTGAGTTTCATTGACCATTCATCAAGTATCTTTTTGGTGTCATGGCAATGCTGTTGATATTCATAGCTGTCACCAAGACTCATGTACCAGTCCGTTCCAAAGATGATCTTGTCAATGACACGATATTTTGTGTTCGCTTTTGAAGGCAGTGTATCCTGGAGCATTTTTAAAAACTTCGATTTATGATCCTTAAGATAAAAACAGGAAAAATCGGTATAAACGTTCTCGTAATTTTGCATGAGCTCAATAAGCTTGTCCACCCAGTCGCTCTTTTCCTTGTTCCACTCCTCGTTCCCTCCAAAATGAGCAAGGCACAATTTCAGACCAGGGTTCTTTTTCAATACCTTTTCCCATGCCTCGGGGTGGGTGAAATTTTTCTGAAAAAATTCTGTAGCCTTGTCAAACCAAAACCTACCTTTGTACGTTCTGGCAATGTTCTTGTCTTGCTCATAATCCAGATAGAACTCCCGCTCATGGGACCAAAATCCTAAAGCTGTACAGTGACACAGAACAGGTATTTTGTTGGAGATACAAAACCTGTAAAGATTTTCATCTCCGGAAAGATTGCCAAGTTCGGGATCATCAGGCTTATAGCCTAGATTGGTATATAATTTTACACCTATATATATGCCGTCTTTACTGGTTTTAGCAAGTTTGTTTCTGAGTTCATCAAATCCCTTTTTCAACCAGCGTCTGGGTTCATAATGGTACATAGGCAGCAACCGCCATGGATTTGCAACGGAAGCCTTTCTGATGTCTTCTTCCTGTTCGTTCCAGTTGGAAAAAGCATCAACTTCTTTAGGTCCTAACCAATATAACTCTTTCTTCTTTAAGTTTTTTTTCTCATCTCCTGTGGCTCTTTCAAAGAAAAAGAAAAAGGGCCCAGTTTCTTTTGAATACTCCTTGTTATCATCAACTCCTTCCTCCTGCCGCATTTGCTTTAGTTCTGCTCTCAAGGATTCGGGGATTTCGTCACCATCTATTATATATTCAGCCTTTGGCGGCAAAAAATTCCTAACTAATTTTAACGTCCGCCAAGATCTTTCATACTCCCTAAATTCAACCTTGTAGTAAATCTTATGCCCCTTGTATCCATCTATATGGGCATATTCCATGTCCATTGGCATGGTAATCATCGGTGTCAACAGTTTTGATTGCTCCGCAAAACCCTTTAATTCGTTCATTGTCTCATGAAACGTTTTTTGGTTTTGCCCAACCACCATTTTCCCGATTTCTATGGTTTTATTCTGTGCAACAACTCCCATCCGCCCTGTGAATATTTTACCAATCCATGTTGTTCCCAACCAGTCAATTGTTGATGTCGAGGGTTTTGCCCAATCCGGTAAATATTTTCCTCCCATTCTATTCCACAGTAAAGGCAAAGGAGTGCAATGCCCGCTCATAATGTGCATGTGAATATCAATGACCATCTTATAGGGCAATTCAAAGTTGATGGTATTGAACTTATTGTCGTTCCTAGTCGATCTCGTGCAATATATGTCAGGATGTTTTATCATTTTTCTGTGATATAGACTTTCAGATAAATAATTTCACTGCGTTATCAGTCGTCGACGTATAACTAATACGCCTTTCTCCTTCTATCCTTGTGAAATTAATTATCTGAAAGTCTATGGTATTCGCTTCGATACTTTATAGCCTTTTGCCGTTATGCATCGCACTAACTGCCGTGGGATTCAACAAGTTGATCTGACGTGTCGCTATCCAAACAGATTATGGTAGAACCTTCTTTGATTTCAATTTCTTTGGTGTCGTCAAGTTCATGCTTTCTTTGGAAACCTCGTATCGCTTTTATTATCTTTAAGTCAAATTTGCCATTGATTTCCCCAAAATAAAACCCCAAATTTCTCAATCTGGCCTGCACCCCCTCAACTGTGTCTATCGGATCCAGGAATCCAAGCTGGAGACGGAATTCATGTTTTTCTTTTTGTTTTGTCGCCTCAATCTCAATCTCAAATATTAGTTTTCCTTTTTTCGCGTTCGGCTGTATCGAACACTCAAGATGACCTTCGCTATCGGTTGTCCCCGAGAAAAGTTTGCCATCTATTTCTATAATATATACTTCATCTATCCGTGGTTGGCCTTCGTCATCCACAAGCGCAAATCGAACGTGTGCCGGCATCCCCTTCCTGCGAAACCTATGCCTCTGCTCTGTGGCGCACGCTTCCTCTAACTCCTCCTTGTCAGGAACAAAAACCACATCACCTGGATAGAGAATGTTCGGGTCTTTGCGTTTTTCGTTAAGCTGTGCATTCTTGGGGTGATCCCAGATCTTTTCCCAGAAATGGCCGTGCTTTTGTGCAATGCTTGAAACGCAATCTCCCTGTTTAACGGTGTATTTCGGCATTACTCAAATTTTCCTTTTTATATCTTTTCAAGAGCTCGTTTGTCAATATCAGAAAACGGGTAGTCCCTACAAAACAGTGCAGATCAATAATTTCAATGAGTTACATATCATAGCTTCTGGCAGCACATGACGAAAAATCAGGTCTTTACAAAGCAAAACAAGGCGGTATAAACTTGCATTGCTTTGTAGGGACTACCCGAATTATGGGCCTCGCGGCAAACACTGACAGAGGTTATAGAGAAGCCATTCAGATATTCAAGTTTTTCTACGTTGAATAATCCTCTGTCGGTAAGGAACGTGGACGAATTAACTTCCGCAAGTAGGTGCATAGTTGGGGAAGTTATTTCGTCCACGTTCCTTAAGAGTCTGTTTGAAAACTGATGAATTGGCTGCAAAAGTGTGAAAATGGTTCAAATCTTCCCAAATTTTCAGCCAATAGGCCGGCTATTAACCTCAAATTTGAAAAAATTTGACCTCATTTTCACACTTTTTCGCTTCAATTCCCTAGTTTTCAAACAGGCTCTAAGTAAAAAACATTGGCTTATCGCGGATTAGGGGCAGCAAAAGGTAGTAGTTCGCCACGGATTTTCACTTAAATCACACTTGACTTTCACTTATTACAAGATCAGTATTTGGGCAAACTGCATTCAAAAGCTCGTTGAGTTTTCCAACTGTTGGAACTGAGCGCCCCTGTTCATAACGGGCATAAGAGTTACGAGATGATGCACCAAGACGTTCCGCTGCTTGTGCCAACGAAAGATTACTAAGCTCACGTTTGCGCTGCAAAAGAAGACTGATCAAGGACTTTAAATCTGCTGACCCGACCTCAAAATTACCACCAGAGCCTAAAACTACTTCAGCTTTAAATCCTTTTTTATTAACCATGGTTTCCACCATATCTGCAACCATTTCAAGAGCTTCTTTCCGAGTATGTCCTTGAGTCATGGCCTCAAGAATTGGAATTTCAGCCAGCCAAAACTTGCCATCTTTGTAGATTTTTCCTGGAAATCTCATTATCTTCTTCCTTTTTTGACTTTTCTAAGGATTGAACGAGCAAGCTTATCGTTTATTTCCGTATGCCTTGGAATTGGCTCCTGTCTATTTCCATCAGTCCATATATCATGCTTGCCGCCATAGCGAAGGAACCACCAGCCTCTTTTTATCAGGGTCTTTTTCAATTTTTTTCGCTTCATATTATGATATTGTACACTTTTAAGTGTTCAGTGTCAAGAAAAACAGGAAAGGAAAATACGATGGGAAAAAATCTTTAGGAACGTGGACGAAATAACTTCCCCAAGTAGGCGCACAGATTTGGGTCGAATTTGTTTGATCTCAGATCACAAAAGTTGATGGAATAGCGAGCTATTTCAATATTTTTGGGATTTG
>JABZFQ010000296.1 GCA_014237365.1 Desulfobacteraceae bacterium
AGGCGTTGAAGCGACAAACTGGAAGTTGTACAGGCTTGAAATCATTGTATATTACCGATATGCAGTGATGAAGCGCAGTTCTGTGCCTTATACCCGTTTGTCGCTTAACTCAATGTTCGGCACATAGAAAGAAGGAGAGACTAAATGAAAAAGAAGATGAGACTACACCAATCCTTTTAGATAATAGCAAAAGTTCATGGATAGAAGGTGGTGGTTGTTTAATTCCCTCAATTTTTGTTTTTCTTTCTGGCCTATTGTTTTTCTCAGCGCTTCAAATTGAAACTGATGAACTCCTCACCGGCGGTGAGTATTCAGTTTACTCAAAATGCGCAAAACAAACAAATGGAGGTAAATACAAATGTGGTGGATATGTACTCGAGTAGTGAAAGGATTGATTATTGTTGGCGTTGTGTCAATCGGAACCTCAATGGTGGTTGGCGGGATTAGAGGATGTTTCAATAGGAAACGTACGGATAGAGACCATCCTGAGCCAAAAGATAAAAATGGTGAAGTAATCCGAAGTGCACAACACCTCGATGACCTGAGCAACAAAGACGTCGATCTCATCAGAGGGTACGACAGTTTAAAAAGTTGGTCAATAGACAATCTTTTATTAGAACGGCTAATTCAACAGCAAGGGAGATTCGTGTTTAATAGTAATGCTCTAAGTGGAATAAAAAATCTAAATGACTTCATCGTATCGAAAGGCTCTGATCGAACTGTAGGCAAATACAGTACTACATTCGGCGCTAATTTTTTCGGCAGGTCCATGTCCCCACGCAAGGCGATTGACTTATTTTTCACCGAATATAATAAGAATGGGATGTCTATGACGGCCGTGTACATTTTGGGGGGGGCTTTTGTGATAGGCGCGCAAGCTGCACGTGGCGGGCTAAAATTGGGTGGTGGAATGACGCATGGTTTCAGCCTATTCAAAATGGGGAACACACGATATTCTCTGGATACTGTGCAAGGGCGTTCCTTTCCTATGTTATCTCTGGCTCTTGGCTTTTACAATCCTTTACGGTGGGGACATATAGTGGACTCTGCTTGTTCCTCGCTGCGGTATGATAAACCGCACGCTAGATGCAAAGATGGCGACTTACGTATACTCGCACCCTCTACTGTTTTTGGGTCATCGAAAACGATAATTAAAGTCGTAGACGCATGCAATATGATTGGTATGACACGAGAAGAATGTATGTCTATAGTTTTCTGTGTAATATATCATTGGATTCAAAAAAACCACGCCGGGCGTAAAGAGCGACACTCCTTCTTGGAGGGTTTGCAGGGGGCTCTTATGGCTATAGGTATGAAACGTAACACTATTAACAACCTCTATATACACATGCTAAAAACCCTTGAGAAGGACGAGCTTAGGAATCCGGATAAATATATTACTAAAGTGAACCCAGAATCAATGTTCTAAATTATTGCGTAATAAAAGGCAAAAGGTCCAGTTCAGCAGCAAAAGCTTCAGTTTAGCAGTTCAGAAGGGGTCTGGACGACGTAACACCATGTAATAATTGTGAATGTGCCAAAGGGGGTCGGGTCACGCTAACCCACCGATTTAATGATAGAATGGTGATTTGCAGGTTGCACAAGTACTTGATATTACTTAACCACAAAGTCGATTTTGGGGCCAAAATAGGCAATATAGAAATCAAACGGCAAAAAACACCGAACCATAAAATTCACTTGACAAAAAGGGGCGAAGTTTTTCGGGTGTAAGCTTGTTCCGTGTTTACGGTGCTTGTAGCTTACTCCGGGTTCCCTTTTTGCCAGTGATTTTAGACGGCAGTGAAAAAAGTTGTCCTTGTAACGACCAAACAACATGATTTGAAATAGCTATACACTAAAACAAAACACGGAGACGTACTAATTTGAAAACGAAAGATTTAATTGCAGAAGCAATTTCGCTTCCAGTTGAGGAAAGAGCAATTGTCGTTGACTCCATTCTTAGGAGTCTAAATCCACCAGCATTTGACATTGACCGTAAGTGGGCGGCCGTTGCAAGACGACGTCTTTCAGAACTACGTTCTGGTAAGGTCAAAGCTATCCCGGGAGAAGAAGTGTTTAGCAGGATTTGGGAGCGTTTCTCTTCATGAACTACGCATTTCATTCCGAAGCGGAAGCAGAGTTTAAACACGCTATTGACTACTACGAAAGCTGTGCCGGGGGATTGGGATACGATTTCGCTGTTGAGGTGTATTCAACCATTGAGCAAATCGTTGCTTATCCGAAAGCATGGGTGATTTTGGAAGAAGAAGTCAGGAGATGCTAGACGAGAAGATTCCCATATGGAGTTCTGTACACCGAAGAGCCGGAAGGGATTTTCATACTTGCAGTCATGCATCTACACAGAAATCCAGACTACTGGAAGCATAGATTGGAATAGAATGCCGAACAAACGCATTGACTCCGACCGGAAAAGCTGGGGCATTTTTTGCTATAGCGAAGTCTTTTACAAAACTCGCTTTTGCCAATATATAGTTGGCTTTTCCGGCCGGTCATGCGCGCCGTTGGGCAACTAAACGATCAGTAAAGAAAAGGAAACAATACGATGCCAGAACTTAAAAACTACCGACTATTTATTAGTCACTCTTGGGCTTATGGAGATGCTTACGACAAGCTTGTATCGTTTTTTGAAGAACATCCCAATTTTAAATGGACAGATTACTCTGTACCTAAGAATGACCCCATACATGATGCACCAAATCAAACAGCACTCTATGATGCAATTAAAAACCAGATTTCTCCGGTAAACTGTGTAATTATCCTTGCAGGAATATATAGCACATATTCCAAATGGATTAATAAGGAAATAGAGATTTGCAAGGAGGTATTTGATAAACCAATTGTTGCTGTAGAGCCTTGGGGTTCAGAAAAAACTTCCAAAATAGTCAAAGACAATGCTGATGTAATCGTTAAATGGCAAAGTTTATCTATAGTTAACGCCATTCGGAATTATTCAATATAGGAGGTTATAATGAGAAAGGCGTTAATTGTCGGTATAAATTATTACGAACATGGTTCATCATTATATGGCTGTGTTGATGATGCTCATGCGGTAAAGGCGATACTAGAAAGACATGGTGATGGCTCAGTAAACTTCGATGTTCAGCTATTTACTGGCACAGGGGCGACTGATACCGTATCTCGAGGTCAGATAAAAGATTATGTAAAAAAACTATTTTCCGATGATAGCGAAATAGCTCTTTTCTATTTTGCTGGGCACGGGCATATCGAATCCTCAGGAGGATACCTGCTAGCAAGTGATTCTAAAAGAGGAGACGAAGGAGTTTCTCTTACGGAGATATTAGCATTAGCCAATGAATCTAAAGCAAGAAACAAAATTATAATTCTGGATAGTTGCCATTCTGGCATTGCAGGAACACCACCAACTTCTGGCAACAATGCTGTGCTTGCTGAAGGGATTACTATTTTAACAGCCTCAACAGAAGAACAATATGCTACAGAAGAAAATGGGAGAGGTGTATTTACCACGTTGTTTGTTGATGCGCTAAACGGAGTAGCAGCCAATCTTTTAGGTGACGTCACTCCTGGTAGCATTTATGCGTACATTGATCAATCACTGGGTGCGTGGGAGCAACGGCCTGTATTTAAAACGAATGTCAAGAGTTTTGTTTCGTTACGTAAGGTACAGCCAAGCGTTCAATTAGATGACCTTCGTAGATTAACAGAGTTCTTTCCTGAGCCCGGTCATCAATTTCCACTTGATCCGACATTTGAGCCTGAAATGAAAGGTCGTAGTGAAGGCATGCCTGCGCCAGATCCAGAAAACACGCGAAAATTTGCTATCTTGCAAAGATTTAATCGTGTGAACTTAGTTGTTCCTGTCGAAGCACAGCATATGTGGAATGCTGCAATGGAGAGCAAAGCTTGTCGATTGACAGTTCTCGGAGAGCATTATAGACGGTTAGTGGTACGTGAGAGAATCTAAAAAAATTGCCCAACAAGGCACCGGACGGCAATTTCGCTGCGCTCCATTGCTGCCGGTGAGCGTTGGACGTTGGGCAGGACAGATGATTAACTGGTTTCATTCAGAATATTTTGCTATAAGGATTACAGGTATTCAATAATTACATTTATGTTAATCGTGTGAGGTCAACTGTGCTACAAAAAAAAGCAGAATTGGAAAATCTACATATAATAAAGGAAGATTGCGAACAATATCGCCGTATAATTAATATTGACAATGAAAGAACCTGTGATTGCGGAAAAACACACATTAATTGCATGACTGCTAAAGAATGGTTAAAAAGCCAAATAGGGGTTTGGCAATTTTATTATGAGAAAAGAGATATTAGAAAAAAAGACCTGCATCCAGCGACATTTCCTATCTCATTAGCAAAAAAAGTTGTTGAATTATTTACACACGAAGGCGAACTGGTTTTAGATCCCTTTGTTGGTAGCGGAACAACACTTGTGGCCGCACAAGATTTAAATAGAAATGCTGTTGGCTTTGATCTTCAGGAATCTTATATAAATTTATGTTCACAACGTCTTTCTCAAAAAAATCTATTCAATAAGACAAAGCAGTTAGCAATTCGAGATGATGCGTTGAATATTCCTTTATATCTTAGTCCAAATACTGTGAGTTTGATATGGACATCACCGCCTTATGCAAATTTGTTAAATAGAAAAAGAAAGAATAAATCACGGCGCGACAGAAAAAATGATCAATATCTTAAAGTTGAGCAATACTCGCAAAACCCCAGAGACCTTGGGACCATGTCATTAGATGAGTATACTAAAGCTATGGGTGATATTTATGAAGCATTGTTGCCATTGCTAAAGCCAAAAGGCCATTGTGTCATCAATGTACCGGATATGTGGTGGGAAAATCAGCGTATCACTATACATGTTTCTCTAATCCAGGAGTTAAGGAGTCGAGGTTATGAGCTACGTAATACTATTATTTGGGATAGAACAAATATAGTAAATAGAATAGGCATATTCGGGTGGCCAAGCAACTACATTACGATGGGCACAACTTTCGAATACTTGCTAGATTTCTGGAAGCCAGAATAAAAGGCGTAATATTTTATGAAAATCTTCACTAAAGAGTCATTAATTGCATCTCTGCTTGAAATTAGAGAAAAAGGTTGGATACCAAATGCCAGGTCTGGCAATGTGGGTGGAATTGGAAATACCATTGAAGATTTACTTGGAATCGAAGAAAATAACTTACCTATTCCAAATGCATCAGAATGGGAATTGAAATGCCAACGAAAAGAAACAACATCATTAACCACCTTATTTCATATGGAACCGTCACCAAGAGCTTTAAAATTTGTGCCTCAAATACTATTGCCTAAATATGGCTGGGCGCATCAACTTGCCGGCGATAAATATTCCGGTAATGAAATGAGTTTTCGCCAAACGATACACGGTTTATCAAGGAGTGATAGAGGTTTCAAAGTTGTTGTTGATAGGAATGAGAAAAAAATCCTCATTTCATTTGATGCCAAGACCGTAGATAATAGACATTTGGAATGGCTAAAATCTGTAAAAGATAAAATTGGCTTGGATGAATTAAACCCGCAACCATATTGGGGATTTAATGATCTTTTTCATAAAGCAGGCACAAAACTGCTTAATTGCTTTTATGTGCAGGCTGAAACAAAGAAAATTGATGGGAAAACTCATTTTTTCTACAGCGATATAATGATATTGCAAGGTCTATCACTTGAGAACTTTTTTGATTCAATAGAAAATGGGCAAATCCTAGTAGATTTTGATGCTCGAACAGGCCACAATCACGGCACTAAATTCAGATTACGGCAAAATGCCTTGCCCGCACTTTATTCCAAAGTTCAACGTCTATAACTGCCATTAACATCAATAGATTGCCCAACAATTGCATTCACTCTGACGCCCAAAGCCAAGCCGTTTTTCACTTTTGCGCAGTCTGTGTAAAAAGTCGCTTTTTCCAAGTCATCATCGGCTTTGGGCGCAGGTGATGCGTACGTTATATTTTTTCAACCAAAGCCTAAAAGGAGGCAAAAATGAGTGAAGCACAAGTAATGCAGGTAAAACAAGGAACGGGTATGGTTGCAGGAATTATTGCCTGTGTATTGGCCGTTCTTGGCATTCTTTTTCTTGGGACAATTTTTGTTCCGCTTGCAGCAATCGTTGCAATTTTTGGAACGATTATAGCTGTGAAAAACAAGAACGGAGCTGGTATTGGGGTCAATATTTTGGCGTGGGTATTAACGATCGTTGGTTTATTTACATCCCCTGTTCTTCTCACAATCATTGGTATTTCTTCGTTAAGCTAGAAAACCAAATATAACAAGGCAAATCTCTCGCTCCCCAAAAGGGCCGCTTCGCATTGCTTTTTTGGAGCGGCAGATTTGCAACGTTATGTTTTCCCAATCTAAAACACTCGATCCTCAATCATCGAAGCTCGAAAAAATAAAATTATTGCATTGAAAACTATATCACTTGGTGTTATATATAAAAAATATGAAAAAATTAATGACCAAACATTTTGCAAAATGGGCAAAAAAACAAAATATCCCAGATACCGAACTTGCAAACGCATTAAATGAAGTTAAAAATGGTATTTATGAAACAAATCTGGGTGGTCATATCATAAAAAAGCGTATTCGTTTCCAAGGCAGAGGAAAAAGTGGAAGTGGGAGGACTATTATTTGCTATAAACATGCTGACAGGGCATTTTTTGTTCATGGCTTTGCTAAGAATGTAAAATCAAATCTGTCTTCTAAAGAACTTCATGCCTTCAAGGAATTGGCAAAGGTTTTGTTGTCGCTTTCAAATGAAAAATTAAAAATAGCAATAAAAAATGGGAATTTTATTGAGGTGAAATCATGAGGAATACAATTGCAGAATCCATAGTCAACACTGTTAATGACCTAAATAATAGTGGTATAATTGATGAAATTACGATGAAAAACATACAAAGCTTGTGCTTGCCTGAAGTAAAAGAATATGCACCGGAAAAAATTGTTTCAATTCGGAAAAAATTAAAATTGAGTCAGGCAGCACTTGCATCTATTTTTAATATTAGCCCATCTACTGTACAAAAATGGGAACAAGGTCATAAACGACCAACTGGTGCATCAAGAAAGTTATTAGATATAGTAGAACGAAAGGGCCTTGAAGTATTAGTGTGATCAAAAACATAACAAAAGGATGAACTCTGACTGAAAAAGCCTGGCCGTTTTTTGGTTTCTACAAATTTTGTTGTTTATCGATCTTTCTTCGCTTTTTAGCTATATTTTGTTTGCTTTTTCATCAGGTTATCCTTGTCGTTATAATTGCAGAGCATATTTGAGTAATAAGACTCAGGAATGGATAAAGGCAAAAAAAAGTATCGCATCTCTGATACACAGATTCAAATGGCAAGGGAATTTGGAATGAATTCCAAGAAATTTGGGTAGTCCCTACAAAGCAGTGCGGGTCAATAATTTCGGCTAGCAACGTAAGGCGGGACAGCCCGTAAATTCAATCAGTTAGCAACCCTCAAATCTTGCTTGATTGTGGAATTGTCATAGCGCCAAAATGGCTGAAATTGTCCCGCTTTAAGTTGGTAGCCATAATTTCAATAAGTTACACGTCATGTCTTCTGGTAGAACATAGCGAAAAATCAGGTGCTTACAAAGTAAAACAGGGCAGTATTCCCAAACCTGCACTGCTTTGTAGGGACTACCGAAATTTGGAAGCCTTGCAAATTACAAGCAAGAGAAATGGAAAGCACCATTACATAATTTTATCGAAGTGACACTAATGACATGCAACTTATCATTGGGCTTCTTAAGCAAGTGACCAGCCCATAGCAATCTAGGAATTTATCATGAAAATTGCTCTCAACTACGTGTCTGTTTCAATTGCAGGCGACTATTACCAAGTCAGTTTTGACGCGAAAGAAGAAGATGGAACTGATGAGATTACAGATGACCCTTATTTCTTAATACAGCGGCAGTTTGAGATGCCTGACGGCGGTAAAGTTTATATAGAATCACATGACGAAAATTATATCGGCCATTTCCTCGTAAACAGAGCAACTCTTCAAATGGACAAAATTCACCTTGAGCTTAAAAGGCCTAAATAT
>JABZFQ010000224.1 GCA_014237365.1 Desulfobacteraceae bacterium
CGATACAATATTTTGCACTGTTAAAAAATGGCATCACACTATTCGCTAGCGTACAAGCGAGTCGTAACCGTCCCCCAAATTTCTTTCTCTTCTCTCGGGATGTTATCCCGAGAAAGCTCCATATATTCCTGGAAGCAGCCTGCGCGGGGCAATACGTTCTGAAGTAGAACGGGTTCTTGCTGGAGTGGGAGAAGAGGCAACAGGAATTAGAAGTTGCACGCTGTTTGAAAAGAATAATAGCTGTGACGAAAAAATTCGTAAACACCTTGATGAGAGCAAAAAAAAGGAGGAACCAATAGACGATGAGCTAATCAAACAACTTGCTGAAGAGTATCTTTGCGATGTTTGCAGGCTTTTTGGTTCCACGGTTTACGCCTCTCGCCTGATTGTTGAGGATGCCATGCCAAAAACAGCAGGAATAGACGCGATCAAAAGCCGGATCCTAATTCGGGACGGTGTTGGTATTGATCGGGATACAGGTGCGGCGGTAGATGGGGCAAAATTTGACTACGAGGTTATTGATCCTGGTAAGGACTGCCCTCTTTTTTGCTTCAGGATGGTGGCGGAAAATGTAAATGTAACTGGTCAGGATAGAAAGTTGATCAATCTGATACTGAACCTGCTAAAACAAGGGCTGTATGTAGGGGGAAAACGAACCGGAGGGTTGGGACGAATCAAGCTCAAGGAGAAATACACTGTTACCGGTTTTGATGATTCTAAGGCTCTATGGTTAGCTATTGTTGCAAAGGACGGAATTAATAAACCTATCGAATGGGAGGAGGAACTCTGATGCTGAAACGGAGACTTTGTGAGGCTACTTTCCAGTGGAAATTGACATGCAAGGGACCACTCCTTATACGAGATGAAAGGTATGCTGACTGCAAAAAAGGAAGCAAAGAAGAGGGGTTTCCTGATTGCCTATTCATGAGCCATCTCAGTAAAAAGGAGCTTGAAACAATAGCTAAGAACTGTAACAACAAACCACCCAAAATGCCGTTTTATGTACCCGGCACTTCCATCCGGGGACCCTTTCGTGCTTTGGCAGAACGTATTATTCGATCCCTGCTTCCTAAAGATACTCTTCCTCATTTGACAGCTTGCAACCCTTTTGAACAAAAAGATAAAAAGAACCCCGGGTGTTCAAAGCGTTTGGAAAAAGGAGAAAATAATGGGAGCAAGTATGCCGCAGCGTGTTCTGCATGCAAACTTTTCGGATGTGCCGGGCTTGCCAGTCGCATATGCTTCACTGATGCTGATATAGATAGAGGGAGCTATGAATCTGTTTACAGAGATATGATTGGAATTGATCGATTTACTGGCGGAGTCTTCAAGGGGGCAAACATGCGTTATCATGTTCTGGAAAATACCACGTTTACCACCACCGTTACAGTTGTTAATTTTGAATTATGGCAGCTCGGTCTCCTTGCATACGTTTTCCGGGACTTTGAAAAAGGTCTGGTGCCAATCGGCTATGGTAAGACCAAAGGTTTTGGGCAGGTCAAAGGAAACATCACGGAAATAACTTTGACCTATCCTGCAATACCCACTCATATTGAGCATATGGGAAGTCTCATGAGTAGTGCCACCGAGCGCGATTATTACGGTATAAATATTTGCGAAGCGCCTTCCTTTGATCATTTCGAAGCTAAGGGGAATGAAGGTTTGTCTTTGTATCAGAGCGTTACCGCTACCGATAAAGCCGTCTTTTGGAATAAAGTTGCTCCTTCCTTCAATGAATACGTGAAAGAACTCCTCAAGCACGCAGAAAACTACGAACACCAGGCAAAGGAGAAGGTGACATGAGCCCAATCATTGGCTTTGCCAAAGATTTAAAGGGACATCCGGATATTGAGAGTTTGATGAAACTATTCCGCTATGTATGGCTGGAAGGGATAATGAAGGCAAAGCTTGCCCATAAAGACAAACTGACGGATTGGAACAATCTTGAAGAATGGCCGGCAGGCCGGCTCTTTGGAGATAAAGGAGAATATCGCTGGCAAAGCAACCCTGGTCCTGACAAATCAATACATGCTGTGCTTATTCTGGATGAAGGCAATTTGCCGGAAAATTTTAAGAAGCAGCATGATAAAGAGCCGCTTACCATTGAAAAAGACGGAAAAGATTCGTTAATGATTCTCTGGGGGAATTGGATCAATCCTGAAGATGATCCTGAAAGCAATCCTGCTGGTGATCCCCTTTTTTATGCCAATGAAATCCCGAAAGTCCAAAGATATCCAATTAAACTTGATAAAGCAGAATTTGAACAGGCAAAAAAGGATCGTAAAACTCCGCGTATCGTGGTTCGAAGATACCGACACAAAAAAAAAGGAGAATTCATGCGTTGTGTTGGTTTCGAGATGAAAAATGACGAGCAAAAGGGGGAATAGAATGACACAGATAAATCCATATAACTTTGTGCCTCTGAAATCCGGGCCGGATCGTTTCGAGTATCCTGGAAGGCTAAAATTCCATGAGGACAGATATAACGGGATGCTTAAATGCACACTCAAAGCCTTGGGGCCGCTTATTTCCATTGATCAGAGAAATCCCCGTTTATATCAATTAATCGGCAACAACGGGAAACCATTGAAGTTTACAAGCGGAGCAAAACGTGGTGACCTTTGTAAGGTTGACTGTTTCAAATTTCTCCGCAATAGCCGCGGCCAGATATTTTTACAAGGGACTTCGTTAAAGGGGATGGTTCGTTCGGTATATGAAGCAATTACAAATTCCTGCTTAAAGTTAGCCTCCACTATTGGGTATAATGATGTGGGTGGACATAAAAATACTGAATGCAATGACCTGCACAACCTTTGTTCTGCCTGCAGGCTGTTCGGCACTATAGATGGCGATAAACTTCATTGCCAGGGGAGAGTCGTATTTATCGATGCGTTTCTTGTTGAAGGAAACCTTACGCCTGAACCTCCGATATCAAATCGCTCTCCCAGCGGCAAACCCTTTCATTTCTTGAAGGTTCTTTCCAGCCCTCAATCAAGACACCATTCCACTTACGGGAAAAATGGACAAAGAAATGGTCCTATTGCCGGACGTAAATTCTATTATCACCACGGCAAAGTTCCTAAATTCTTTGTAAATGAACGTGAAGCGTGCCGTTCCATCGCAATTGAGGAATTTGCTCCTCTTGGAACCATGTTTGAGTTTGAAGTTTATGTGGAGAATCTTGACAAAGAAGAATTTGAAAATTTTATTTTGGCTCTGGAACTCCATGAAGGCCTGGGGCACAAAATAGGCTTGGGAAAAGCTATTGGTCTGGGAAGCTGCTGCATCACAGTTGACAGGGATCAAAGCACTATTACAAAAGGGTCTGGTCGTTACCAAGACTGGAATTTTATGAAAGATACAACCTGGTATTCCTTGAAGAAAGACAAGGAAGAGTTACCATACGCACTCATAGAAGTCCTGCGACTTAACAAAGAGGATGATGATGGTGTAATTGGGTATCCTACTAATTTTATGAACTATCCTAATCAGCCTATTGATGCCAGAGGTGTTTTTAGCGAAGACACCAAAGCAGACGAACAAGTGCCTCAGCCTAATACTGCCAATACAGGCGAACGTTTACGATGTCCTATTGCCGTAGCAACTGAGCCGCCAAAAGAACCGGCGCCAAAAGTGGGTCAGGATCAAGAGGCTGCGTGGCTAAAAGAAATTTATGATAACGAGTTAGTGTTTGTAGATACGCAAGACAAAGAAATTGTACGGCCAAGACAGGCTTGCCAAGGTAAAAAAAAGTTGCAGGAGGTCGGAAAGTGGTTTGTTTTATGGGGAACAACTGCTTCGAGGCGTGTATTGTATTAACAGTCGTGGAGCTGTGGAACTAATGTTAAACAAAAGAATAATTTGGCTAAAATTTTGCGAACTGCTGCCCTGGATAGTAGCTGCTTGTACCGTTCTCAGCGCAAACTGGGCCGCTGATGCTTTTATGGGAACCTTTAGTGTGTGGAGTTCTGGAACTATTGGGAGTTTTTCTTTAGCTCGGGCTATTTATATTGTGCTTTTCACATTTTTTGCGATATGCTTTTATTATCAAAGACATGCATTTTTCAGGCCCCGTACAAGATATCTCCAAGATGAACCTGTGGAACCGAGAAAACACCTCGTATTGTTTCTTTCTCCGCTTAAACCTGATCTCGAACATTATAATGGCGTGCCGATTGGACTGGAGCTTTCATATACTCTGAATAAAGATATCTGTCTGATGGAACAACACAAAAAATCGAATCCGTATTGGCCGTGGGAGATGCCGTTAAGGGCTATTAGAAAACACTTACCGAAGTTGAAAACAGTGACTATTATTTGTTCTGACAAATCAATTATCGAGGTGAATCAGTTTCTCGATATTTGTAAAAAATACGCAGAATTTAGTGATTGTTCCTACTATTTATTAATACCCGGTCAACGACAATTTATATCGGCGCAGACGGTGGTTACCTGTTATAAACGGGGGTGGAACTTTGAAAGTTTTAATGAACTATCTGATGCGATGTGGTTATTGTGCAAAAATTTCAGAAAACAGGGCTATGCTGAGAAAGACATCATGATTGACTTTACAGGGGGTCAAAAAGTAACCAGCGTTGTGGCTGCAGCAATAACATTCAATCGGAGAATTAAGGCTCAGTATGTTCAAACGTCTGATCCATGGAAAGTCCTCAGCTATGATGTTATACATGCTTCCCCTGACACAGGAGGTTTTGGGACTTGATATTAATTGACCTCGAAACGTTTTATGCAGAATCAGCCAAACTTTCAGCCATGCCAACATACATCGAAAAAACTCTCAAACAGGCCGGCGAAGGAAACGAAATAATCCTCACAGGCAAAGCTCCTGTATGGCTCTATCTATCAGTTGCTCACGCTCTTCATGGCAAGGCAACAAAATTGACATATCGGTCTCCTGTAACCGGCGATGTGGTGATATTTGACCACAATCCATTTTAAATATGAAAAAAAATGATATTAATCATTCTTTGCTCTCTTCCGCCTTCCGGCACGTCAAGGAAAACCATGGCTGTGCCGGTGTGGATGGCGTGACCATTGAGCGTTTTGAAAAAAATCTTAACTTGAATCTTGCAGGATTACAGGATGAGTTGGAAAGACAAATTTATTTTCCCCTTCCTCTTATGAAAATCCTGGTTGAAAAGAAAAACGGCGAGCCAAGGGTATTGTGCATACCTGCTGTCAGAGACAGAGTCGTCGAGACTTCTGTTTTGCAGATAATTGGACCTGTGCTGGAAAAAGAATTCGAAGACTGCAGTTTTGCCTACAGAAAAGGACGGTCCGTAAGACAGGCTGTTTACAAGATAAAAGACTATTATGACGAAGGATATCAATGGGTAGTTGATGCAGACATTGATGCCTTTTTTGACAGTGTGGATCACAAACTCCTTCTTGCAAAATTCAAGCAATATATACATGATCCGCATATCCAAAGACTCATCGAACTATGGCTGGCAGCGGAAATTTGGGACGGCACGTCATTGAAAGTATGCCAAAAAGGTATTCCGCAGGGTTCTCCTATTTCACCTATCCTTGCAAACCTGTTTCTGGACGAATTGGATGAAGAATTGTTGCAAAAAGGATACAAATATATTCGTTACGCGGATGACTATGTTATCCTTTGCAAAAAGGAAAAAGATGCAGAAAAAGGGCTGGAATTGTCAAAACAGGTTCTTGAAAAGCTCCTTCTGGAATTAGATGAAGAAGAGATCACAACTTTTGATAAAGGATTCAAGTATCTTGGGGTTACGTTTATCAAGAGCATGATTATGACGCCTTTTGACCGGCCAAAAAAGAAGCATAATGTCCTTTTTTATCCAAAACCATTTAACCTCGATGCCTATCTTCTCAAGAAAAAGAAGGGATGGTGATAATGGCAAATCTTTATCTTACAGAACAAAATTCCGTCCTCCGCAAAACAGGCGACCGCCTGATTGTGCAAAAGAAAGATGAAATTCTACTTGATGTGCAATGCCACAAGATAGATGCGGTGCTTATCTTTGGCAATGTCCAGTTCACCACACAGGCAGTGCATGAACTTTTTGAGCATGGCATTGAGATGGCCATTCTTTCGCGAAGAGGAAGACTCATAGGCCAGATAACTTCTCCGGCTACGAAAAATATTACTTTACGTATCCAACAGTTCGGAAAGTACACTGATAATGAATTCAGGCTGAAGTTGTCTATTGCAATTGTGACTGGAAAAATCAACAATTCCCTTAAAGTTATCCGTCATTTTTCTTACAATCATCCTGATATTGATCTTAAATCCGAGACCGCTGCTTTAAAAACATCACTCGAAAACGTTAAATCGGCAAACCGGATTGACCAACTGTTGGGATTGGAAGGAGGAGCGGCTAAAACATATTTTAAAGCATTCGGCAAGATGATTCTGGGCGAGTTCAATTTTACGGACAGAAACAAACGTCCTCCAACTGATCCGGTCAATGCAATACTTTCTTTAAGCTACACAATGATTTTTAATGAAATATCATCACTTTTAGACGGGTTGGGCTTTGATCCATATCTTGGTTATTTTCATAGCGTTGACTACGGCAGAGCATCTCTGGCTGCTGATCTTATTGAAGAATTCCGGGCGCCGATAGCTGACCGTTTCACACTCAATCTCATAAATAATCGAATTGTCGGGCAAGAAGATTTTTACACAAATCCCAAAGGCGCTGGGGTCTATCTGAAGCGTGAAGCATTAAAGCGTTATTTTACAGAATACGAAACCATGCTCAATCATGAGTTTATCCATCCGAAAACAAAGGAAAATACCACTTTTAGAAAGTGTTTTCGCTTACAGGCAGAAAATTTGGCGTCAACCATTCAAAATGACAGCCTATATATTCCCTTTGTTCTGGAGATATAGCCCACATGTTTTACCTTGTCTCTTACGACATACCCGACGACAAACGAAGAACCAAACTTGCCAAAACTATCAAGGATTTTGGAGACAGGGTTCAATATAGCGTTTTTGAGTGCATTTTGGACAAAAACCTTCTTGACAAAATGGCAGACAGAATAGATAAAATTGTTGTTGAAAAAGAGGACAGCGTACGCATCTATTCCCTATGCGCAAACTGTGAAAGAGAGATTAGGGTTATGGGCAAGGGAGAAGTGTCTAAAAACGAAGATGTGTATATAATTTAGATGGTTGTACGAAATTAAAAAAAGGCCAAAAAAAGGGGGTGGTTACAGGAAACTTGCAATTATCTGTTATTGATGATAAAGATTGTTGTTGAGGACGGGAAATAAGGTTGTGAAGAGATGAAAAAAGAGACGAAAAAGAGAGGTTACAGAAAAGGCCATTCTAACTATCTGTATTTATTGGCTGGAAAAAGGCTGCTCTCTGAAACTGAGACCTGATGAATAAGGGATTGAGACTTTTTTTTCTCCCTATATAATAAACGAAATTGTTTCTTCTCTGAAACTGAGACCTGATGAATAAGGGATTGAGACAAGATTAGAGAAATAGTAAAAGATAACACTACAGTCCCTCTGAAACTGAGACCTGATGAATAAGGGATTGAGACGATTTTTGTTAAAGGCATGTACTCTAACGAGAAATTCTCTGAAACTGAGACCTGATGAATAAGGGATTGAGACAATCCAAAAATAATAAAACCAAAATTTTTTAAAAACTCTGAAACTGAGACCTGATGAATAAGGGATTGAGACACTTAAATTTGACATTTTCCCCTCCTTTTTTGATAAACTCTGAAACTGAGACCTGATGAATAAGGGATTGAGACTTCATAAACTTTTATTATTAACAAATAAACTATGAAAATCTCTGAAACTGAGACCTGATGAATAAGGGATTGAGACCTTCTATATGATAAGAAATATTCGCGAGTTCTAAAACTCTGAAACTGAGACCTGATGAATAAGGGATTGAGACGATACGCATGAAGGAGTCAGGTGCTACGGGGTAGATTGTCTCTGAAACTGAGACCTGATGAAGAGCTTTCTCGGGATAACATCCCGAGAGAAGAGAAAGAAATTTGGGGGACGGTTACGACTCGCTTGTACGCTAGCGAATAGTGTGATGCCATTTT
>JABZFQ010000074.1 GCA_014237365.1 Desulfobacteraceae bacterium
TTTCCGGAGGTTCGAATCGTTTTGCACATTCCACCAATATCTCGCATATATCACAGAGCGGGGAACCATCCCCGAAAATCAATAACTTTGTTCTATTTTGGTTACACTCTTATCAATTAGCACGCCGAAGGCGTACCACCAATATTAACTTTTCAATCTAACACATTAAAATTATAGCATAATAATTCATTTGGGAAACTTTTATTTTGTAAGCATTAATTGACTTTAACCTAAATTAATCTATTGATAAATAAGTTGTTATAAGTTCTCTCGCAAGTGGAGCGGCAGCGCTGGAACCATGTTCACCATGTTCAATAATAACGACTACAGCTATTTGAGGTTCCTTTGATGGAGCATAGGCTACAAACCATGCATGTGGTTTTAAGTGATCCAATTTATTTGCTTTATCAATAGAAGCATTATCATTATTACTGCCGGTCCTGCTTACAAGCTGAGCTGTCCCGGTTTTACCGCTGATATCAACATCATCAACATGTGCAATCCATGCAGTTCCTTTTCTTTTGTTGACTACCTCCCAAAGCCCTTTCCTCACAATTTCTAACGTCCGTTGACTAACGGGCAATCTGCCTGTAATCTTGCTTTTGTTTTTATTAACGATTTCGCCTTCTGCTGTCTCTACCTTTCTAAGAATCAATGGCTTATATCTTATTCCTCCATTCGCTATTCCAGAAATCAAAGTCATCATCTGCAAAGGAGTTACAAGATTATAGCCCTGCCCTATAGCAATGGTAAGAGTTTCACCTAACTGCCATCTAATTCCGGTACGAGCTCTTTTCCAGTTAGCGGTTGGTATCAAACCCTTTGCTTCATGTTCAATGTCAATACCTGTTTCTGATCCCAGGCCACAAGCTCTGGCATACCATGCCAGTCTATCAACACCTATTTTTTGGCCGATCTGATAAAAAAAAACGTCACATGATTCAGCTAATGCCTTCACAACATTAACTTTATCGTGTCCTCTTTTTTCCCAGCATCTAAAAACCCGATTCCCGCACTTGTAATATCCCGGACAATAAAATGATGTATTTGCATCAATTATTCCTTCCTCAAGACATGCTATTGCCGTTACTATCTTATATACAGAAGCTGGGGGATATTCAGCATTAACAGCCTTGTTTTCCATTGGCCTGAACGGATTAGCAACAAGAGAGTCCCATTGTTCATGTGACATACCGTTAACAAATGCATTCTGGTCAAATGCAGGACTGCTGGTCATAGCCAGTATCTGACCTGTAGCCGGCACCATAGCTATTATTGCTCCGGCCAAACCTTCCAAAAGTTCTTCAGCCTTTTTCTGGAGTAAGTAATCAATTGAAAGATAAATATTGTGGCCCGGAAAAGCTTCAACGGTTCTCAAAACTCTAACTACCTGCCCTGCCGCATTTACCTCGACCTGCCGCCCTCCACGCTTACCTCTCAATAGACTCTCATAAGTTTTTTCCACACCAAACTTTCCAATATAATCACCTGCTCTATAACCGGAATATTTTCCCGATTTAAGCTCATCGGAACTAATCTCACCTAAATAACCTATCAGATGAGCCGCGCTGTGCTTATAAATATAGTGTCTTCTTGGTTTAACGCTAACAACAATACCGGGAAGATTATATTTGTGGACCTCAATAGCAGCCAAAGCATCTCGCCCTATATCCTGTTTTAACAAGATAGGAGTATAGGATGATATTCCCTTGTTACGGCTGATTTTTGACATAAGCTCTGTTGACGGAACATCTAAATATTGAGAGAGCATTTCAATTGTATGTTCAACAGGTTCGGCATCCTTCAAAATTATATTCAAATCATATGAGGGCCTGTTATCCACCATCAACTTTCCATTACGATCAAAAATTAATCCTCTTGAAGGATCTATATTTTGTAATCGTATACAGTTGTTTTCTGAAAGTCGTTTAAACTCATTCCCTTTGATCACTTGAAGATAAAAAAGACGGGCACCAAGTACTAAAAAAGCCGTTAAGACTAAAGAAACAACCCCGGTCAAACGTCTTTTATACCAATTACTATCTGCGCTCTGTAAGTATTTGCTCAAAAGTTCCTCTTTTATACTCTTCCTCAGGGCTCGGCCAAATAGACTTTCAGATAAATAATTTCACAAGGGTAGAAGGAGGAAGGCGTATTAGTTATACGTCGACGACTGATAAGGAACGTGGACGAAACAACTTCCACAACTATGCATCACAGCTTCAGGCCGCCTTTGTTCGATCTCAAATCTGTGCGCCTACTTGGTAAAGTTATTTCGTCCACGTTCCTAACGCAGTGAAATTATTTATCTTAAAGTCTATAACAACTGTGCATTCTGTTTGTGAACTATACCCAATCATAGTCAACGATCCCCAATCCCCCAATCCCTAATTAGTCCATTAAACCATTGTTCCAATTTTTTATGAATATGATTAAAAAATGTTATAAAAAAAAAGCCTGTACATCCTGCCCATAAAATTTGAAAAAAAACGGTTTTTATAGTAATTGCGAAAAAATGCGAATCCGAACGTGCCATAGTACTACTGGCAATAAATATGATATTCTCCATCAATACACCGGCAGCAACAATAAGCAGCAACAAAATATTATTGCGTGCATGTAAATATTTAATAACTAACTTAACAACAATAAACAGCCAGAAATATGTTGTTAAATACAAGCCAAAAGGCCCTCCTGAAAGATTATCCATTAAAAATCCCGACACAAGTGTAAAAAGGATGCCTTCACGGGCAGGACGAAACAGGCCGAGATAAATAATAAAGGGAATTAAAAGATCATAAACATTATTGAATAAAGAAATGTGGGGTATAATTGTTGTCTGAAAAATTACAAGGCAGAGACAGACGCAAATATAAAAACAATACGTCATTGTTCACTCACAAAATCATGTTTTGGAGAATCCAATACTACTAGAACCTCTTCAAGTTTTTCAAAATCTACATAAGGCATAACCGTTACTTCTTGAAATATACCTGAATTACGCTTGACAATTTCCGTAACATAACCAACACGTAAGCCTTTAGGAAAAAGGCCATCTAAACCTGAAGAAACAACTGTGTCTCCAACTTTAATATCATGCTTTCTTAATACATATTTAGAAAGACATCTTCCATCTGACTGGCCTTTGATAAGCCCTCTATCTCTGGTTCTCTGAACTAAAGCATCTACGGCACTATTCCGGTCAATAATCAGCAAAACCTTGGAATAATTGCAACTGATATCTATAATCTGCCCTGCAATGCCTTCAGGCACTACCACAGGCAAACCCTTTTCAACTCCATCGGATTTGCCTTTATCTATGATTATTGTTTTAAACCAGGGAGAGGGATCCTGGCCGACAACTTCAGCGACAAGGACCTGATTAGTCATAGTTTTTCGGAAATCCAATAAGTTACGGAGTCTAAAATTGGAAATTTCTATTTCACGATACTTATTGTTTTTATCTATGGCACGGCTTATCGTTCTTTTAAGATCAGCGTTCTCTTTTTCAACCGAAACCAGAAAAAAATAATTGCCCCATATATTTTTTAAAAATTGAACGGATTGGGTAACGGTTTTTTGAAAAGGAGCAATAAAAAAAATAGCGCTCCGCCCGGACCCATAGGAAAAATATCGGCTACTGTTAACTGAAAGGATTATGATGTTAACAACGATCAAGGCAACTGCACCAAATATAATCACCATTTTTTTCGAAAACATGAAACTATATGATCATAACTTGTTTGAGTAGTTCAATACTGTCAATAACTTTACCGGAGCCTAACGCAACTGTGGATAATGGGTCATCAGTTATTGTTATTGGAAGATTTGTTTCCTCCCTCAGAAGCTTATCTAAATTTTTTAACAGAGCGCCGCCGCCTGTTAATACAATTCCTCTATCAACTATGTCGGCAGCCAGCTCAGGCGGAGTTTGTTCAAGAGCTATTTTTACAATTTCAACTATGGCGTCTATCTGCTCAGAAATTGCGACCCTTATCTCTTCGGAATCAATGGCAAGAATTTTAGGGATCCCTGATGCAAGGTCTCTTCCCTTGACCTCAATTGTTTCCAGATTCTGGGGGTCAGGGTAAGCGTTACCTATTGCTGTTTTAATAATCTCGGCTGTTCTCTCACCAATCAACAAATTGTATTTTCTTTTGATATACTGTATTATTGCTGCATCCATTTTATCACCAGCCACCCTGATAGACCTGCTGTAAACAATTCCTGCCAGAGAAATCACAGCAACTTCAGTTGTACCACCACCAATATCGACCACCATATTACATATAGGTTCTGTAATAGGAAGTCCCGCTCCTATCGCAGCAGCCATAGGCTCTTCAATTAAAAATACCTCACGGGCCCCCGCTGATTCAGCCGATTCCTTAACAGCACGCTTTTCAACCTGAGTAATTCCCGATGGGACTGCAACAATAATTCTTGGCCTGACAAATGTCCGCCTATTATGTACCTTGTGAATAAAATGACGCAGCATTGCCTCAGTGACTTCGAAATCAGCAATAACGCCATCTCTCATTGGACGAATGGCTACTATATGTCCTGGCGTCCTTCCCAACATATTTTTCGCCTCAAGACCTACTGCTAAAACTCGGTTTTTCATCCTGTTATCAGTACGCACAGCGACAACCGAGGGTTCACTTAACACAATGCCCTTGCCTTTAACATAAACAAGTGTATTTGCCGTACCTAAATCAATGGCAAGATCATTTGAAAATATACCTAAAATACCATCTAAAAATAAACTCATGGCTCCTCATTCTCACTCACTCGTAATAGCGTATATGTTATTCGGTTAATTTATTCCCCAACTATGCATCACAGCTTCAGGCCGCCTTTGTTCGATCTCAAATCACAAAATTATTGAAATAGCACGCTATTCCTTCAACTTTTGTGATCTGAGATCAAACAAATTCGACCCAAATCTGTGCGCCTACTTGGGGAAGTTATTTCGTCCACGTTCCTAACGGCTTCGTAAAAAGCTACATAATATTTTTCATTACAGTATCATGTAATATCGGCCTAAATTTCTTTATTTTATTGTTATCACGTGATGGATGTACACGGTTTGTTAAAAGTATAACAATAATTGATTGATCGAGATCCATCCAGAACGATGTCCCGGTAAAACCAAGATGCCCTACACTCCTTTTAGAAAAAAGACTGCCACAACTCGAATCAGATAAAGATGGTGTGTCAAAACCAAGTGCCCTGCCTGAACCTTGCTGCCGTTCAAAAAACTTGTTTATTAACTCTTTTTTAAAATCATGTGAATGTTCATGGAAAGCGAATAAAAGCGAAGACAAGAGAACCTTCACATCCATAGCCGTCCCGAAAAGACCGGCATGCCCAGCTATACCCCCCACGACATAGGCATTATCATCGTGTACTAAACCAGCCAGAAGTATTTTGCGCCAGGGACAAAGTTCCGTTGCGCCAAAACAATCCATATAACTCTCAGAATCAAGGTTTACAAAAAAAAGATGTTCAAGCCCAAGTGGCCTGTAAATATTTTGAATTACGAAGTAGTCTAAAGATCTTCCGGATAGCTTTTCAACAATCCATTCAAGAACCATAAATCCTAGATCGCTATATAATACATTGTTACCTATAGCGTGTATAAGAGGTTCATTGATAAGAAAGTTCCTTAAAGCATTTTTTCGAAAATTATACGGTATTTTTAGCAACTCAATATAATATGGTCGATAATCAGACAGACCGGAATTATGACAAAGAAGATTTCTAACAGCTATTTGTTTCTTATCCGTATCTCTAAATTCAGGCAATACTGTTCCAAGATTTTGCTCAAGATCCAGCTTTCCTTGCTGAATCAACTTCATCACTGCCAATGTAGTTGCAAGAGGTTTTGTAAGAGACGCCAAATCAAAAACAGTGTTTTTTGTCATTATACGTTTTGAGAATATATTTGCATATCCATAAGCCTCAAAAAAAACAATCGAATCATTTTTTGAAACCAAAAGTACCCCCCCGGGGAATACCTTATCTTTGACGCCCTTTTTCATCAAATCATTAATTTGAGACATACGTGGTAAAGCTTTTGGTAACAATTCGCAGTACCGTTTTTTTAAATAAATCTTGTAATAATTGATAGTAACAGTTCACGGTTGTCGGTTTACAGTTAACGGTTGATTGCCTTGAGCTCTCACAACCGAGCCTCTGGGCTGATATGTTTTGATCAACTGTTAACTGCTACCATTTATGATGTAGCTACTTCATGAAATGAAAGTAAATTCCTGTCAGAATCAAGAGTTGCTGTAATTCCAAACGGAATAGTAATATTGTTTCTCCCATGTCCTGCTTCAAGACCGGCAAGAATAGGAATATCTTCATTCTTGAAAATATTATCAACAACACTAAAAACTTCTTTAGTTTTACCGCAATCTTCAAAAAAGCCTAGCACAAGGCCGGCAATACCCTCAAAACATCCGGCCATTTTCATCTGAGTCAGCATTCTGTCAATTTTATATGTAGCCTCCCCCCTGTCTTCAAGACAAAGAATATGATCTTTAAAATAGGGCTGGAAAGGAGTCCCCGCCAGGTGGCACAAGGTAGTAAGATTCCCCCCTGAAACAATTCCTGAAACCAAACCATGTCTAAGTACAATGCCGTTTTTTATTGTTATGTCAAGCTTGCTGTCTGAAAAAAAAGCAGCCATCATTGATTCTTTCGTCTTTTGAGAAGCATCAGCTATAGTTGTTACCATCGGACCGTGAAATGTTACAAGACCGCACTTTGTATATATAGCAGATAAAATTGCGGACACATCGCTGAATCCAACAAAAATCTTTGGATTCTTCCGTATGATGTTATAATCCAACAATAGAAGAATTCTTATTGAGCCATATCCTCCTCTTGCACAAATAATGGCCTTTATTGAACTGTCTGCAAAAAGTTTATTCAACAAATTTGCCCTATGAACATCAGACCCGGCAAAATATGTATTTTTGTCAAATATATCATCTAAAACAGATACATAGAACCCCATTGATTCCAAAACATGAACACCGGAATTATAATTCTCCATATCAAAAGGGCTGGCTGGAGCGGCGATTCCGACCTTATCGCCAGGTTTAAGTCGGGCAGGTATTAGTGTATTTTTTGACTTCATATTAAAACGACCTGTACATCCGGATTTGGGTAGATAGAACAACCGAAATTAAACAGGAAAAAATATTTTTTTACATTCTTTTGGAGGTAATCTAAGCCTTTTAAGGGCTATTTCCGCAACCTGTGATACTGGATCATACATCTGCGAAACAGGAGGATTGTAAGCAAGCTCGGCATCCATAATATCATAGACGGTCATGCCGCCGTGTATGGCAAGAGCAAACAAATTAATTCTCCATGCAGCGCCTTGCTTTCCCAGAGCCTGCGCACCCAGGATTTTTCCAGCGCTTGATTCAACAATGACTCCAATGCTGATTTCTTCAGCATCAGGCATATAATGTGGTTTTATCTCCCGTTTTGTAAAAAATGCCTTTGCCTCATAACCCAGACTTTTTGCGGTTTCAAGAGTATAGCCGGTTGAAGCAATCTCAAGCCCGCCTATAACTGTAACAAATGTGTTCAAAGCGCCTGGATAAGAGCTATTGCCTCCTGCCGCATTTATTCCAGCCGCCACCCCCTGCCGGTAAGCCGAGGTGGCAAGCTGCATAATAGTTGGCGTCCCATCTATCCTGGAATAAGTCTGTACAAGATCGCCAACTGCATACACATCTTTTACAGATGTCTCCATCCTGTTGTTTACAACAACGAACCCTTTTTCTGTTTTTGCGCCCGCCAATTCAGAAAGTCGCGCATTTGCCTTCATCCCCACAGCCATAACAACTATATCGCAGTCTATATTTTCACCGGCGATTTCTATTGATTCAACTTTATTTTTTCCATTTATGCGGTCTATGCCCTTACCAAAAAGAACGCTGATTCCAAGCTGTTCAAGATGTTCAATTATAATACTCCCCATTGACGGTTCCAGGCTTCGCGGAAAAGGAGGAGGGGTTCTCTTTGTTACTGCCACATCAAGTCCCAGTTTCTTCAGCCCGACCGCAATCTCCAAGCCGATAGAGCCTCCGCCTACGACAACCGCTTTCTTTTTATTGGAATATTCGGCAGCCTGAAGAAGAGCTTCGCTATTATCAATATCAGATACAAAATGAACTCCTCTGCCGGCAAACTCTTTTGCACCGGAAATTCCGAGGATAATCGGCGATGCGCCTGTTGCAAGTATCAGCGAATCATACTTAATCTCCTTCTCCTTTGAAGTCGCCAGGTCAAGCACTTTTACTGTTTTTCTTTTTGCATCAACAGAAACAACTTCGTGAAAAAGGAGCTTGCTCAGCCTGTTTTTTACTTCAGGCACATTATATTTCAGCTCATCAAAATCTTTAACAACGCCTTCAATAACAAAGGGGAGACCACAGGGAGAAAACTGATCAAAATTTCTCTTCTCAATAATGGTTACATGGCACTTTCGGTTATAACTCAGAGCGCTCTTTGAAGAATAGAGCCCGCCTGCTCCAAGACCGACAATTACTATTTCCATACTATACCTCGGAATGTCATAAATTGCGTTTTTTTCGGTGAGCAATGAGCATCAAGAGCAAGGCGCGAAGGTGCGGAATAACAAGCTATTTCAAGCCTGAGCAACGCAGCTATTGGTGTTCAGTGCCGGCGCAATAAATCGTAAGTTGTGGCTTTTCGAGGTATATCATCCTGCAAGACACGGTTTGCGGGCAGCGCTTACTTCATCAAGCCTTCTTACCTTGCTTTTGCCCGGAGCATTGTGCAACAGGTCTGGAGCTTCCTTTGCTTCATTCGCAATAGCCTTAAATGCTTCAATAAATTTATCGATATCTTCTTTTGACTCTGTTTCCGTTGGCTCAATCATTATTGCCCCGTGAACCACGAGCGGAAAATAAACGGTTGGAGGATGAAAGCCGTAATCCATAAGGCGCTTGGCCATATCAAATGTGGTAACGTGGTCGTCCCTCTGTTTTTCATCGGAAAACACGCATTCGTGCATACACGGCCTGTCATATGCGAGGTGCAAAGTATCCTTCAGGCTTTCCTTTATATAATTTGCATTTAAAACAGCAAGCCGGCTGGCCATCTTCAGATCTTTCGGCCCCATACTTATGATATAGCTGTAAGCCTTAATCATGACTCCAATATTTCCGTGAAAAGCCTGCACTTTGCCGATAGATTCGGGATAATTATCAGAAAACGCATAATTGCCTTTTTCTTCAACAATACGGGGAACGGGCAGAAATTGCTCAAGATGCTTCTTCACACAAACGGGCCCCGAACCTGGGCCTCCTCCACCGTGGGGTGTGGAAAATGTCTTGTGCAGGTTCAGATGCATTACGTCAACTCCGATTTTTCCCATTTTTACTATACCCATTACAGCATTCAGGTTTGCGCCATCGCAATAAACAATTCCTCCTTTGGAATGAACAATTTCAGATATTTCCCTGATGTTCTCTTCAAAAAGGCCAAGCGTGTTCGGATTTGTCACCATTATTCCGGATGTGTCTTCATCCATCAAATCAGCAACAGACTCGACCGAAAGAATTCCATTTTCATTGGACTTAACCTGTACAGAACTATAACCACACAGGGTTGCAGTCGCCGGATTTGTACCATGAGCTGTATCAGGGACAAGAATCCTGGAACGCTGCGCACCTCTGTTTTTGTGATAAGCATGAATAACTAACATGCCTGTAAGCTCTCCATGAGCTCCCGCAGCAGGCTGAAGGGTTACTGCATCCATGCCGGTAATTTCAGCAAGATATTGCTCAAGTTCATACATCATCCTCAGCGTTCCCTGAGAAAGATCTGATGGAAGCAGTGGATGAGCTCCGGCAAGGCCTGAAAGCCCTGCCTGTTTTTCGTTTGTCTTTGGACTGTATTTCATGGTGCACGAACCCAGCGGATACATTCCTGTGTCAACCCCGAAATTCCACTGGGAAAGTCTGGTATAATGTCGCACTACATCAACCTCGCTCAAATCAGGGAAATCAGGGCCTTCTCCAGTCAGTTCATTTTCAAGTGGGAAAGATTCAACATCTTGCCGCGGCAAAGAATAACCGCATCTTCCTTTTTTGCCTTTTTCCCAAAGCAGCGGCTCATTTAAAATAAGTCCTGTGGTACCCACGGTTTCCTTCATAGTTTAACCTCCCTGACAAGAGCATCCATGTCGTTTTTCGACATGGTTTCCGTCGCGCATAAAAGATAGTGGCCTGTAAGTTCCGGATAGTATTCAGTTAGAGGAAGACCTGCTACAATTTTCTTCTCCAAAAGACGATCATAGACAGAATCAAAACCTTCGGGGAATTCCACCACGAATTCATTAAATGTCGGACTTTCAAAACTAATTTTAAACCCTGCTTTCTTCAATTCCTGCTTTAGATATTCAGCCTTGTCACGATTAAGCCCGGCGAGTTTCTTTATTCCGGTACCTCCCACTGAGGCCATATAAATTGTGGCCGCAAGCGCACAAAGGCTGTTATTGGTACAGATATTGGAAGTGGCCTTCTCGCGGCGAATATGCTGTTCCCTTGTTGCAAGTGTGAGAACAAAACCTCTTTTACCATCCAGATCTTTGGTCTGGCCAACAAGACGACCAGGCAGGCTGCGCATATATTTCTTTCTGCCGGCAAGCATACCAAGAGCCGGTCCGCCAAATGAACGGGGAATACCCATGCTTTGACCTTCACCGCATACAATATCGGCATCCTGGCTGCCTGGATTTTTTAGAAGCCCGTAAGAAAGGGCGTCTGTGAAGCATGTAATAAAAAGAGCGTCTTTATTGTGAATCTTCTCTCCAGCTTCCTTAAGATTTTCAATGCATCCAAAAAAATTTGGGGACTGAACAGCAACAGCCGCAAGATCATTGAGTTCATCAAGCCCGGCAAAATCTGTTAAACCGTTGTTGAGATAAGGAAGCTCCAACACTTGATATCCGGTCGGCTCAAAATAAGTTCGAACAACTTTTCTATAGAGAGGGTGAATCAAACTTGAAACAGCCACCCTTTTTTTTCTTATTATACGAACAGCCATAAGAAGTGATTCGGCAAGAGCTGTTGCGCCATCGTAATGTGAAGCGGTTGCCACCTCCATTCCTAAAAGGCGGGCAGTAAGTGTCTGATACTCGTAAATTGCCTGAAGTGTTCCCTGACTGACTTCCGGCTGGTAAGGAGTATAAGAAGTTGCAAACTCCGACCGGCCAAGAAGGAAAGATACTGAAGCAGGAATATAATGTTCATAGCTGCCCGCACCCATGAAAACCTTATAATCCGGTGATACCGCCATAGCACCGGAAAGAGCGGACATATGAGAGTCTAATTCCCACTCGGTCAAAGCATCGGGCAGTTGTAAATCATCCTTGCTGATGCAATCATCGGGTATTGTTGAAAAAAGATCATCAATATTATCAGCTCCAACAACCTGCAGCATTGATTGAATATCTTCGCTGGTATGAGGAAGATAACGCATTTATTTAAGTTCCTTTCAATTTTTCCAGGCAGGCTTTACTTGTCATCAGTGTATCCATTTCAGAAGGATTGCCAGGATTGATCACTACAAACCACCCGTCGCCATAAGGACTTTTGTTTACCAGTTCAGGAGATTCTTCAAGGTCGTTATTAACAAAAACTATTTCACCGCCGACCGGCATATAACATTCTGAGACAGCTTTAACAGATTCAACAGTTGCAAATACTTCTCCCTTTTTAAAAGTATCTCCAATCTGCGGCAGTTCAACAAAAACAATGTCTCCAAGCTGATCCTGAGCATAGTCGTCAAGACCAACTCTAACTTTATCATCCTCAAGCCTGGCCCATTCATGATCATCCGTATAACGAAGATCTGCCGGCAAATTCAATTCACTGATCTCTTTCATAATTTCTCCTTTTGTAACAATAGTTGATGGAATAGCCTATCTATTTTGATACTTTTGGGATCTGAGATCGGGCAAAAGGTGGCCTGAAACTGTGATGCATACTTGGAAAAGTTATTTCGTCCACTTTTCTTATCATGCAAATGATGTGTATGCAAACAAAAATATCGTAAAGATAATGCCCCGCAGCACCTGTACCCAAAGCCGGTGAAGGATGCCCTAATTTTGTTTTTTTGTTATTTAGTGCCTGAACGAAAACCTATAAAACATATTAAAAACAATGGATTATGGCTATTTTTCAAAACGAAGATTTAGAAAAAGCAAAATATATGCCAAAAACACTTAGCGTTAATTAATAATAAATTCAATATATTAGGAAAATGGTACGTTTATTGCTTACATTAAATCCTCGTTTCGTTTTTATATACTTAACTATTTGATATTAAAAAGTTAAAAGGGTTTCCGTTCAGGCACTATTTACAATTCAAGAATTTGAAAGCGTCCGCAATGCCGGCCAAATAATTCTCGCATGCTTTTTGTCAAACAATTTGACAAAAAGCCTATCGCTTTGTAATATTATTTGACAGAAAGCAGACAACCTTAGGAACGTGGACGAAACAACTTCCACAACTATGCATCACAGCTTCAGGCCGCCTTTGTTTGATCTCAAATCCCAAAAATATTGAAATAGCTCGCTATTCCATCAACTTTTGTGATCTGAGATCAAACAAATTCGACCCAAATCTGTGCGCCTACTTGGGGAAGTTA
>JABZFQ010000039.1 GCA_014237365.1 Desulfobacteraceae bacterium
TTATCAGGGCAGGCACAGGGGCCTGCCCCTACGGGATATTGCCGAATACATTGGGCCGGATTTTCCGGAGGTTCGAATCGTTTTGCACATTCCACCAATATCTCGCATATATCACAGAGAGGGGAACCATCCCCGAAAATCAATAACTTTGTTCTATTTTGGTTACACTCAATTAATTTCACAAGGATAGAAGGAAAAATCCGAGTAAGTCGTGCCGAGGTATAGATCATCGAAGTAATTACCACAGTAAAGAAGATGCAGGAATATTCCGATTGCATGCGTCGTCATGACAAGACAATTGCGTTTGTTCCAACTATGGGATATCTTCATGAAGGTCATCTCTCTCTTATAAGGGAAGGCAGAAAGATTGGAGATTGTCTTGTAGTGAGTATTTTTGTAAACCCGGTTCAATTTGCTCCTGGAGAAGATTTTGAGGGTTATCCCAAAGATTTTCAAAGAGATCTTGAGCTTGCCAGGAAAAATGGTACGGATGTAGTGTTTGCTCCGGATGATAAGGAATTATATTCAAATGGATTTCAGACATATGTAAATCTTAAAGAACTTCCAAATCATCTTTGCGGCATTTCAAGGCCAATATTTTTTTCAGGAGTCGCGACTGTTGTAACGAAATTGTTTAATATTGTTAAACCTCACTTTGCCATTTTCGGCCAGAAAGATTATCAGCAGATAGTTATAATTCGGCAGATGGTTTGTGATCTGAATTTCAATATTGAAATAATTGGAGTTGAAACGGTTAGGGAGCATGACGGTCTTGCCATGAGTTCAAGAAACGTTTATCTGACTTCCGGGCAGAGAAATTCAGCACTATGCCTTTACAAATCGTTGCAAAAGTCTCAAATTCTTTTAAGTAGCGGTATAAATGATTCGGAAAAAATTATTGATTCAGCTTCGAAAATAATAAAGCTTGGGACAAATACCGAAATTGATTATATTGTTATATGTGACCCCAAAACACTTATTGATATGAAAAAAATAGACAGGCTGGCTTTAATGGCTCTTGCCGTCAAAGTAGGAAAAACGCGCCTTATAGACAACACTATTCTTAGGAACGTGGACGAATTAACTTCCACAAGTAGGCGTACAGATTTGGGTCAGATTTGTTCGATCTCAGATCACAAAAGTTGATGGAATAGCTTACCTATTTCAATATTTTTGTGATTTGAGATCGGGCAAAGCTGGCCTGAAGCTGTGATGCATAGTTGTGGAAGTTATTTCGTCCACGTTCCTTAACCCATAGAAAATTAGCAGTATTTATACTGCTATTGCGAATATTTCTATCTAAAGGAGACATTTATGAGCAAAGAACAATTCTTTTTTACTTCAGAATCTGTTACTGAAGGGCATCCTGACAAAGTTGCCGACCGCATATCGGATTCCATTCTTGATGCCATTATCAAGAAAGATAAAAATTGCAGGGTTGCATGTGAAACTCTTGTAACAACCGGCCTGGCATTTATAGCAGGTGAAATTACAACAGAATGCTATGTTGATATGCCTCAGATTGTTCGGGAAACAATTCGTGATATAGGATACCATTCTTCCAAGATGGGATTTGACTGGCAAACATGCTCGGTAATTACCAGCATAGACCATCAATCGCCCGATATTGCTCAGGGTGTAAATACAGGTGAGGGTCTGTTCAAGGATCAGGGTGCAGGAGATCAAGGGCTTATGTTTGGGTTCGCATGCGATGAAACTCCTGAATTAATGCCGATGTCCATAATATATGCTCACAAGCTATGCCGTCGTTTATCAAAGCTTAGAAAGAACGGTTCTCTTGATTTTCTCAGGCCTGACGGGAAATCCCAGGTTACAATAGAATATGAAAATGGTTTGCCAAAACGGGTTGATGCCGTAGTGATAGCCGCACAGCACAAACCAGACATAGAATATGAAGAACTGAGAGAAGCTATCATAGAAGAAGTAATAAAAAAGGTTATCCCCAAAGAAATGAGAGATGGGGATACCAATTATTTTATAAATGCTACAGGCAAGTTTGTAATTGGCGGTCCCATGGGAGACTGTGGTCTTACGGGCAGAAAAATCATTGTTGATACTTATGGCGGTCAGGGCAGCCATGGCGGCGGATGCTTTTCAGGAAAGGATCCTTCCAAGGTTGATCGTAGCGCATCATACATGGGCAGGTATATTGCAAAAAACGTTGTTGCAGCCGGTCTATCAAAAAAATGTGAGGTGCAGATAGCATATGCCATAGGAGTGGCGGAGCCGGTTTCTGTTATGGTAGATCTTATGGGCACGGGAGTTGTACCCAAATCCAGAGTTAAAGAAATAATTAAAGAGGTTTTTGATTTAAGGCCTGCAGCAATAATTGAATATCTTGATCTTTTGCGACCGATTTATAAGAATACTTCGGCATATGGCCACTTTGGCCGGACTGAGCCGGATTTTACCTGGGAAAAAACAAACATGAAAGATATTATTAGAGAAAAAGCAGGGCTATAAAGGAGATAATAAGATATAATGAATTACGATATTAAGGATATTAAGCTTGCAAAGCAAGGCGCTCTTCGAATTGAATGGGCGAACCAGAGCATGCCCGTTCTGAACCGCATAAAGGAAAGGTTTACAAAGGAAAAACCATTAAAAGGCTTAACTCTCGCTGCCTGTCTTCATGTGACAACTGAAACGGCATCTCTTATGAAAACTTTAAAAGCAGGGGGTGCCATGGTTTTTCTTTGCGCTTCAAACCCCCTAAGCACACAGGATGATGTGGCGGCATCTCTTGTAAAGAATGACAAAATTTCTGTTTTTGCCATAAAGGGTGAGGATAATAAAACATATTACAGTCACATTAATTCGGTACTTGATGCCGAACCTCAGTACACAATGGATGATGGTGCCGACCTTGTTTCTACTATTCACTCAGAAAGGTCTGAGTTTTTGGACCAGGTGAAGGGGGGCACCGAGGAAACCACAACCGGAATTATTCGGCTTAAAAGCATGGCTGTTGACGGAGTCCTGAAATATCCTATTATTGCCGTGAACGATGCAAAAACAAAGCATTTTTTTGATAATCGTTATGGCACAGGCCAGAGCACCCTGGATGGAATTATACGCGCAACAAACCGCCTGATTGCCGGGACGAATTTCGTTATTTGTGGCTATGGATGGTGTGGAAAGGGCCTTGCGATGCGAGCAAAAGGAATGGGCGCAAATGTTATTATAATCGAAGTTGATCCCACTGCCGCTCTTGAAGCTGTAATGGATGGTTTTAGCGTGATGCCGATCAGTAAGGCAGCAAGGATAGGTGATATTTTCTGTACCGTTACCGGGAATATAAATGTTATAAGAAAAAGTCACTTTAAAATCATGAAAAATGGCGCTATTGTTTCAAACTCCGGTCATTTTAATGTTGAGCTTGAACTTGATGGATTGAAAAGCATGACAAAATCTGTGAGAAAAATTAGACCTTTTGTGGATGAACATGTTCTCGAAAATGGAAGGATTATAAACATTCTTGGCGAGGGCAGGCTGATAAATCTTGCTGCTGCCGAAGGGCATCCTTCAAGCGTTATGGATATGAGCTTTGCAAACCAGGCCTTAAGCATAGAATATATGGTAAAAAGTAAAAAGTCGTTTGAAAAAGATGTATATCCGGTACCTGAAGAAATAGATATGGAAATTGCAAGAGAAAAACTGGCAGCAATGGGAATTGCTATTGATACTCTAACTGCTGAACAAAAAAAATACCTGACATCATGGACAATGGGGACTTAAGTCCTCGTTCCTAAACTAAAAAATCGCTTAATTAAGGTGTGCCTATGCTTAAAGTAAAAGATATCATGACAGAAGATCTGATCACTGTTTTGCCCGAGACGGAGATTGCTCATACCACAAAGCTCCTTTTGGAAAAAGGTATCAATGGTGTCCCTGTGGTGGATGACATGGGAAATCTGGTGGGGATCCTTTGCCAAAGCGATCTGATCGCTCAGCAAAAAAAACTCCCCATCCCCTCCTTTTTTACCATTCTTGATGGGTTCATTCCCTTAACTTCAATAAAGCAGCTTGAAAGAGAAGCTCAGAAGATAGCGGCTACGACCGTTGCCCATGCCATGACTCCAAATCCTGTTACTGTTCAGCCCGAGACAAGTGTTGAAGAGGTGGCCGCCCTAATGGTGGGTAAGAATTTCCATACCCTTCCTGTGGTGGATAAAGGAAAGCTGGTGGGAATCGTGGGAAAGAAGGATGTGTTGAAAACTCTTATGTCAGGGTAGGTAGATACGAGACAGGTTTTGAAAAGTCAGTTTTGATTTTTAATAAGGAACGTGGACGAAATAACTTCCCCAAGTAGGCGCACAGATTTAGGTCGAATTTGTTTGATCTCAGATCACAAAAGTTGATGGAATAGCTTACCTATTTCAATATTTTTGTGATTTGAAATCGGACAAAGGCGGCCTGAAGCTGTGATGCATAGTTGGGGAAGTTATTTCGTCCACATTCCTAACCGTTGGGAGGAACAATATGATACATCAAAGTGTGATTACCGATTTTTGTCAAAAACAATACATGCCTGAAGTCGATCCATCGGCCTGTATTCACCCCGTTGCGACGGTTATCGGACGTGTTTCAATGGGCAAGCGGGTTATGGTTTCGCCCTTTGCATCGGTAAGGGGCGATGAGGGACAGCCAATTTTTGTCGGAGACGAAGCGAATGTGCAGGAAGGGGTTATCATCCATGCACTTGAAACAGAGCACAATGGCCATCCTATTGAAAAAAATCTGGTTGAAGTTGAGGGAAAAAAGTTCGCGGTTTACGTGGGTAAAAGAGTCTCTCTGGCTCATCAGGTTCAGATTCATGGCCCTGCATGTATAGGGGATGATACGTTTGTCGGCATGCAGACGCTTGTTTTCAAAGGAAAGGTAGGGAAAAACTGTGTGATCGAACCCGGATGCATCATCATGGGGGTCAGTGTCGCAGATGGACACTATGTGCCGGCAGGAACCGTGTTGAAGGACCAGAATGCCGCTGACAACCTTCCTGTGGTTACCGATGACTATCCTCTCAAGGAGCTAAACAGGGGTGTCGTGCATGTCAATACCAGCCTTGCGGACGGATACAACAAGATTAATTTGCCCCAGATGATCGCGCCCTGAAAAGCCGAAGTTCAACTTTAGGAACGGGGATGAAATAACTTCCACAAGTAGGTGCATAGTTGAGGAAGTTATTTCGTCCACGTTCCTAATATTCAAAATTAATTCCTAAAAAGCTACGGGCTCTGGCCTGTTTTGCGCATGAGCGCAAGTTGAGCAACTGTAAATTCTTCCAGTTTGCCGTTAAGATATATTGTTAATGTTGTCTGATCATTTTCAAGACGCTTGAGCAGTATTCTTGTGGTTTTACAATCAAAGAGTCCGGCAGTCCATGCGGCAAGCCCGCGGAGATATGCATCTTCAGATTCCATGTATGGGAGAAGAAAAAGTGCAGAATCCTCAACAAGTTGCGGCCTTGCATGGGCAAGTTTTCCAACACCCCATAAAACACCCCTTTGGAGAATTTTATGTTCAAGGTAATTTCCGTCAGGCATGATGTAGGATGTAAGTATTTTATGGTATTCCCCTGCAAGCCTTCCGTGCCTCGCCATGATTTCACCCATTGCCTCGGGCGAACCCCAGCCTATTCCGCCTGATTCATCATTGAGATTCCAGATTAGACGGCGCATTATAACTCGCGCCGATTCCATATCATGATCAGCATGATTTGAAACAACTGCGCCCATTGCGGCAACAGCCCGCCATCTAACAAGCTCATCACTATTATAAAAAAAAGAAAAAAGCGGGTTTACTGCCCGCCTGGCTGGTAGTTGACAGATCTTCCCCAGGCTCTTTTCAAAATCTTTATGACTTAAGAGTTCAAGTATTTCCTTTTTAAGTTGCCTGCCACTCATTATTAAACGCTAACCCTTTTCCCAGGATATACAATCCTCAGGACAATATTTTATAGCTTCTTCAATACAGGGTTCAGAATAATCCGAAAGTTCGGCGATTTCTATGAAACCTGTTTTATTCAGCCTGAAAACCAAAGGGCATACTTCAACACATCCTTCACACAGACTGCATTGACCGATATCAACAACTGGCCTTTTCATAACAGCCCTATCCCCTTATTCTTCCTTTTCAAACTCATCCTTTGAAGCTCCGCACACCGGGCACTCCCAGTCATCAGGCACATCTTCCCATTTTGTTCCTGGCACTACACCATTGTCAGGATCTCCCTGCTCAGGAGCATAAACATAGCCGCACACTGTGCATACATATTTGTCCATTTTGTCCTCCTCTATCAACCAATTTTACATCAGAGCAACCAGTTCTTTGCTGAGAAGTTTTATATGGGTCATCTCCTCCTTGATGATTGCATCAATTTTTGCTTTACCTAATTTTTCAGGAACTATTTCTTTCATGCCCAGATAAAATACTATAGAATCCTTTTCGGCTAATATGGCCTCTTTAAGGATATCTCCCATTGATGAGGGATCAATATTTTTTTCAAAAAATACCCCTGTATCGGCTAATGCGCGAAGATAAAGAGTTATCTCACCCTCAGGATCGAATACGGTTGCAACTTTTTCTTTTTCAGACAGACCTGCTCTTAAATCGGCAAATGTTTTTTCATGTTCATCTTCCATTGCGGCAAGATCAAGCAAAAGCTTTTTTTCAGCAGGGTCGGCAATTAATTTTGCCGATTTTCTGTAAAAGGACGCTCCATTTCTTTCAATCTGCTCGGCCATCTCAAATATTTCATCTGCATTAAAATCGTAACCCATTTTTATGCTGTCCTTTTTTTGTTTTTAATGTCATAACACAAGATCATTAATTTAAACAGAAAGATTTTTAAAAACATAATTTTTTCATTCCCACTGAAAAAACCTGACACGAAAAATCAATATGCGCCTTGAAAGGCTTAAACAAAAATTAGACATTATTTACAATCAATATAACAGGCGTAGGTATGTTCATCCTGATCCCCTTGAATTTTTGTATTCGTACAAAGAGATCAGGGACCGGGAGATAGCAGGGCTTATCGCATCTTCACTTGCATACGGCAGGGTTGCACAAATTTTAAAGAGCGTTGCATTTGTGCTCAATAAGATGAATCCGTCCCCTTACCTGTTTTTAAAAAATTCAACTTATACATCAATCAACAGGACATTTGCAGGTTTTACACACAGGTTTGCCTCCCAGGATCATATTGCCGCTTTCCTTGCTGGAATTAAAAATGTGATCGCCGGATTTGGCTCCCTTTATGAATGTTTTTTAGCCGGTTTTTCTGCAGAGAATAAAAATGTTATTCCTGCGATGACCTATTTTTCCACACAGCTTATAACAGAACAAGATAAACCGGGGCATCTTGTTGCCCTGCCTGAGAAAGGGAGCGCATGCAAAAGAATGAACCTGTTTTTAAGGTGGATGGTAAGAAAAGACAGAGTCGATCCAGGTGGATGGAATGGCATACCGTTAACCAAACTCATAATTCCCCTTGATACACACATGCACAGAATAAGCCTGGCCTTGAATCTCACAAAAAGAAAACAGGCTAACATGGCGGCTGCTCTTGAAATAACATCCGGTTTTAAAAAAATAGTCCCTGATGATCCGGTAAAATACGATTTTGTGCTCACTCGCTTTGGAATCAGGAATGATATGGATAATGAGTTATTTGACTTTCAAATAACCCAATCATAAGAGTGCAACCAAAATAGAACAATGCCACGTTGATGAACCCAGGATTTTCTGGATTAAATGCTCGGCATCCTTCATAATTAGCCCAAAGTAGTTTACACTTTTAAGGGTAAGGTTGCGGGACATTCCTTGATAAATTGACAAGTCGGGTAATTTCTCTCATAAGAGAGATATGCCACGCAGATCAAGAATAGATGCGCCTGGGGCGTTACATCATATTATAGTTAGAGGCATTGAAAGGAAAACCATTTTTAAGGATGATGCCGATAGAGATAATT
>JABZFQ010000040.1 GCA_014237365.1 Desulfobacteraceae bacterium
ATACATTGGGCCGGATTTTCCGGAGGTTCGAATCGTTTTGCACATTCCACCAATATCTCGCATATATCACAGAGCGGGGAACCATCCCCGAAAATCAATAACTTTGTTCTATTTTGGTTGCACTCAAGTTAATTCGTCACCGTTCCTTATTCACCACGAAGCACACGAAGTAGATCTTGTTGTTTTTTTATTTCTTCGTGATCTTCGTGTGCTTCGTGGTATTTCTATTTCTTTTGCTACCTTTTTACATCTTAGACAAAAAAAGATTTGCAGAAGGACATTTTAATCTATAACCTAAATTATGCGCCGATTTTTTATTGAACAGTCGAAGATTGCAAGTACAAAAATATTTATAACTGGTTCAGATGCAGCACATATTAAAAAGGTTTTGCGCATGAAATCAGAAGATAGTATAGGGCTTTTTGACGGCAGGGGCTTTGAGTATGAGGCAAAGATAGAAAATTTATTAGCAGAAAGTATCGAAGTATCAATAACAAAATGTTTTTTGTCGGCTTCAGAGTCTCCGGTTATGATAATAGTGGCTCAGGCCTTGTTAAAAGACAAAAAAATGGATAGCCTTACAAGGCAGCTCACTGAAATAGGGGTGGCCAGGTTAATTCCTTTTACATCCATTCGATCGGTTCCGGGACCTGACAAAAAAAGGCTTTCAACGCGCAAAAAACGATGGGAAAAAATTTCAATAGAGGCTCTCAAACAGTGCAGGCGCGGCCATGTTACAAAAATAGGTGAAACAATAACTTTTAATGATGTAATAAAAATAGATGATGAGTGTGATCTTAAGATTGTTTTTTGGGAAAATGAATCAAAGCCTGTCAACGGTGCAGTTCAACAGGTGCATGACAGGCATTATAGAAAAATTTTGGCTGTCCTCGGTCCTGAAGGAGGTTTTTCGAAAAAGGAGATAGAAGATGCAAGAGCCTGCGGATTTGTTACAGCCTCACTTGGTCCACGAATATTAAGATCCGAGACAGCAGCAGTTGCTGCATGCACAATACTTCAGTACATTTTTGGCGATATGGGTTTAAAAAAATCTTGACAAAAATCAGAGCTTCTAATAGGACAAGTTCTGTTCTTATTCGAGCCGAGGTAGCTCAGTCGGTAGAGCAGTGGACTGAAAATCCGCGTGTCGGCAGTTCGATTCTGTCCCTCGGCACTCCAAAAACTCCCTAAGTCCAAGGAGTTAGCCATTTTTGGTTAGCTCCTTTTTTAGTGGCAAATTATGGATTGTGCCCGAAACTGTGCCCGTCCTGGAATTCAGGCAGGTCTCTTGTTTACGGGCAGCATCGATCAGATCGGCATCATTAACAATATTATATCGCTCGAACACCGACCTTGTTTTGTGGCCTGAAATCATCATGGCCATACGTTCGGGGATTCCAGACCTGACCATGTTCCTAACCGCCGTCCGTCTCAGATCATGAAATAAACGATTGCCGATCTCCGCAACCTCACAGGCTTTTTTCCAAGCTTTGTCGAAACGCTTGATTTGGTCATTGCCTTTGCGATTGGGAAAAACATATGGTAACATCATGTGTCCATGCTTGCTCATGATACTTTTAGCAGTTGATCCCAATTTGTTGTATATGAAGGTGAGCGTCTCTTAAATACGGTTTTCCACCTTTGGTTGAGGGTTAAACCTGTTGCTGCGTATTTTAAAGTATCTGAGCCCATCTTTTTATTTATATTATCCAGAGTCTGCATGAGCTTTTTTGAACGTTTGAAATCTTTATAATTAAAAAGATCTGCCTGGATTTGGTTTTCAGGGTTTAAATGTTTGAATATGATACCTACTTTTTTGTACAAGTGTCCTTTTCTGTGAATCGCTTTAATGCCCTCATGCGCATAATGAATAAGCTCAGAAGTGTCGCTGGTTGCAACAGGAAGCCTTATGTTTTTAATATTGACGTAATAATTTTCCTTCTTGAAACGGTTGGTCATATGGCGCGATCCACGATCAGAATATCCCCTGGATGTATTCCGGCATCGACCATGGAATCTCCCGCAACCCTCACAAAAAATGTTGCAGCAGGATGTTTTATAAGATGTTTGTTAAGATCCAGCTCGCCTTCAATATAATCTTCCGCAGGAGATGGAAAACCTGCTTCAACCGTAATCAAGAACAAAGGGCGTTTGCATTTGGTTGTCCAGTCAGGATAATATATGGCATCTATATTTGTAGCCATATTGTCACCTCCCCAAAAACGAGCTTGGTTTACAAAATTTACAATAGCGCATTTTCTGATAAAACTATAACAAAACAGTAAAAAAGCATAAGGAACGGGGACGAATTAACTTCCCCAAGTAGGCGCACAGATTTGGGTCGAATTTGTTCGATCTCAGATCACAAAAGTTGATGGAATAGCGAGCTATTTCAATATTTTTGGGGTTTGAGATCGGACAAAGGCGGCCTGAAGCTGTGATGCATAGTTGGGGAAGTTATTTCGTCCCCGTTCCTAAGCATTATTAAGTCGTCAGGGCAAATCGTGTGTATCTCACAGATACTATACAATAGTGGATATTTAGAGTGTTTTAAGCTAAAGATATCTTGCTACAAATCACCAGAATGTTGCGATATATCCAAACTGAACACTTATTTTTTTAGATTAGCTTTAACTGCTTGTTTTGTCAATTGGAATAGCCATTGATACTGCTAAATGTCATCTTCTCGATCCTGGTGGTCTCTCTCAGAATCCATCTCTTTCTCAAGTTTCCTTCGCTTCCTTTCCTCCAGCCCTTCTTCATATGCCCATCCCATAGCACTTCCAAGAAGAAATGCATTTTTGGCCGTGAATTCATCTTCCTCTGATTCAACATTATCCTGCTCATCATCCAGTTCAGTAACACCTTCAAGTGTATCGTCAATTTCCGATGCTCTTCCGCTAATATTTTGATTTAGAAATACTTTTTATTTTCAGATAGTTATAATTTTTGGCTATTAAACTCCTAATTTGTGTAATTATGTAGGTTGGATTGAGATACAGAGTCCCGAAACCCAACAACAGTAAGATCGTTGGGTTTCGCTTTGCTCAACCCAACCTACGGAAAGTGTCCAAAAAAAGATCAAAGTATAATCAAAGTATTAGCGGAAGAGCATCAACAACACCAACTGTCAAAATAAAATTGTGGAGCAAACGAGAATCATTAGAATTAATTACTTCTTCAAGAAGCTTATGATAAGGCTTAGAATAAGGTGGTCCCCCATTGTCAAGACCGAAAAAAGGTTTTTTTAAGATTGAATTTACAGTTTTCGGTGGATTCGATTCGCTTAATCCACCCTACTAACTGAATCGTAGGGTGGGATTAAGAAGCGTAAGCGACGAATCCACCAAAGCAGATGTCCCGCTTTAAGTTGGTAGCCGTCAAGACTTTTTCGTAATTCATACCGATATGCCTGTCCTTGGCACAAATTGCAAAGAGATGGAAGTGATGGGGACGATAGGGCAATGCCATTAATATTCATATTGACAATATACATAAAATGGTATTATCATCATTTATAATATTAATAATGGCCCACCTTGCCAATTGTCCCGCTTTAAGTTTGTATGGGTGCAATACAAAAAAGTGATATCAAGTAAGGAACGTGGACGAATTAACTTCCACAAGTAGGCGCACAGATTTGGGTCAGATTTGTTCGATTTCAGATCACAAAAGTTGATGGAATAGCAAGCTATTTCAATATTTTTGTGATTTTTCGTCCACGTTCCTAAGGGTTCGATAAAAAATAACTTGACATTTTTGCATCCCAACTTCACCATATCTTCAATTGATCTTTATACGCAAAAGTCCTCGAAATAGCTCGCTATTCCTGCGGTTTTGCGGATAAAGATCAATTAAATCTACGGCAAATTTGAGCACAAATTCTATCAAGTTATTTTTTACCGAACCCTAAACACATACTCGAGATATATATGATTGATAACCTTGAAAATATTTTGATGGACCAACGGGAACTATTTGAATCAAAAAAGAATTGGATTATAAGAGATATTGATTTTAAGAAATATATCAAAACATCACATATAACTATTATATCAGGGATAAGGAGGAGCGGGAAATCTACTTTATTACGACAATTTTCCGAAAAATATGAGGATTATTATTATATCAATTTTGATGACGAACGGCTGATAAATTTTACTGTACAAGATTTTGCGGACATGATGATGCTGTTCCAAAAGCAGTTTTCAGCAAAAACGGTTTTTATTGATGAAATACAAAACATTGAAGGTTGGGAAAGATTCATTCGTCGAATTCACGATGAAGAGTATAAGATTTTTATAACAGGCTCTAATGCTAACTTATTAAGTTCGGAACTCGGAACTCATTTAACCGGACGGTATTTGAAAGTTGAACTGTTTCCTTTTTCGTTTAGTGAGCATTTAAGGTATAATAAACTGAGTTATCAAAAGCTTACAACAAAAATTAAAGCTTCTATCCTCAAACATTTTGACTCATATCTGATTCATGGCGGCATGCCGGAGTATTTGAAATATGGAGAAGAAGAATTTCTGTCCCGTACCTATGAAGACATCATTTACAGAGATATTATCTCAAGATATAAACTCAAGGAAGTAAAGCAGTTTAAACAGTTGTCCCATTATTTGTTCAGTAACTTCACATCAGACATCAGCTATAATTCGTTAAGAAATATCCTTGGGATTAAAAGCCCTGTCTCTATAAAAAACTACATTGGATATCTCGAAGAATCATATCTGGTATTTGAATTGTTTAAATATGATTATTCTCTGAAACAACAACACATACGTCAAAAAAAGATATATATTATTGATAATGGAATACGAAACAGCATAGCGTTCCGGTTTTCATCCGATAAAGGAAAGCTTTTGGAAAATCTTGTTTTTCTTGAATACAAAAGACGTGGAATAGAGGTTTATATGCATAGAAACAAAACTGAATGTGACTTCATTGTTGAAAATAAACAAAAAATAATTTCAGCTATACAAGTATGCTATAATTTAAATGTGAATAACAAGAAACGCGAAATGAGTGGCGCAATAACTGCTATGGATTGTTATAACCTGGATTCTTCCTGTATCCTCACTTATAACCAATCGGGGACAGAAACATTAACAGATGGTCGCGTGATTATTATTATCCCAGTTTGGCAATGGCTTATTTCGTCCCCGTTCCTAAGGAACGTGGACGAATTAACTTCCGCAAGTAGGCGCACAGATTTAGGTCGAATTTGTTTGATCTCAGATCACAAAAGTTGATGGAATAGCGAGCTATTTCAATATTTTTGTGATTTGAAATCAAATAAAGGCGGCCCGAAGCTGTGATGCATAGTTGGGGAAGTTATTTCGTCCACCTTCCTAAGTTGGTAGCCCTTTTTTCTTGACACTCAAGGAGTTGTAATCTATTACGGTCATAAAAAGTTCGAGTTAGAATCAGCCCCAAAAGTTCCTTGTGGGGTAATCAAGGGTTTATCATAATCTGCTTAAATGATAAAAAATTTCACGCGATTGCACTATAGATAGAAAAGGGGGAATGGTTGAAGTTCCCCCATTTTTTTAAAGAGGATAAGGGGGTTCTTTACCAAGATCAAACAAATTCGATCCAAATCTATGCGCCTACTTGGGGAAGTTAATTCGTCCACGTTCCTAACTTGCGATTTTTCGCTGGTCCTGAACATCAATAGCTGTGTTGCTCAGGCTTGAAATAGCTTGCGTCTTGCTCTTGATGCTCATTGCTCACCTAAAAAAACGCAATTTATAACCTTCCGAGGTATATACCAACTAGAAAGAAAGGATATAGAAAGTGGAAATTGTTGTATTATTGAAGCAGGTTCCGGCTACAGAATCATTTATCGGAATTGCCGATGATGGAATATCCATAAAGACTGAAAATATCAAGTGGGTCATTAACCCCTATGATGAATTCGCAGTTGAAGAAGCTCTTCGTATAAAGTCAGCGCATGGTGGCACAGTTACGATTATTTCTGCAGGTACAGAAAGATCAATTGAAGCAATAAGAACCGCTTTGGCAGTGGGAGCAGACAAGGGGATACTAATAAAAAATCCGGCAGCAGATAAATGTGATGGGCTGGGCATTGCACGCATTCTTGCCGCAACCCTGAAAAATATAAAGTTTGATCTTATTATTGCCGGCCAGAGAGCTGTTGATGATGATAATTTTCAAGTCGGCACTGCTGTGGCGGAATTTTTAAGTATCCCGAATATTTCTCTTGTTATAAAACAAGAGATAGCTGATGAAAAAATCAGATGTTACCGAACTGTCGAAGGAGGAACCGTAGTGCTTGAAGCTCCATTGCCGGCTCTTTTTACAACACAGAAAGGGCTGAACGAGCCGCGCTATGCTTCTCTTCCTGGAATCATGAAGGCAAAAAGAAAGCCCCTTGATATTAAGTCTCTTTCAGATATAGGAATTGATGCTTCAGAGATGGGTGAACCAAAGGCAAAGGTTTTGGCGATGAAACTTCCTCCTGAAAGAAAGGGGGGAAGAATTATTAAAGGAGATTCTTCCCTGTCAATTGCTGCAGAACTTGTCAATGCTCTTCATAAGGAGGCAAAGGTTATTTAGTAGCAGTTCACGGTTAACAGTTTACGGCTGCTCAAAACATAAAAGCGTGGTGGTAGTCCCTACAAAACAGTAAGGTATTCCCAAACCTGCACTGCTTTGTTGGAACAACCAAACCGTGAACTGTAAACCGGCAACCGTGAACCGTATTTATAAGGAGATAAACATGTCAAATGGAGTAATTGCAATAACCGAACAATCAGAAGGCCTTTTTCGAAAGGTTACCTACGAGGCTTTAAGTGAGGGCAAACGCATAGCTGAAAGTCTGGGTTGCGGCCTCACAGCCATAGTGCTCGGATCAAGCATAGAAAATATTTCTGATGAACCCTGCAAGTATGGTGCAGACAAAATAATTGTTGTAGATAACCAGGCTTTAAGTGAATATATGACCGATGCATATACTAATGTTGTCGCGGATATTGTAAACAAAGAAAATCCGTCTGTACTGATTCTGGGAGCATCTTCTCAAGGTAAGGACCTGTCGGCACGTCTATCCGCACGTCTTAATGCTCCGCTGGCAATGGATTGTGTTGAAGTCCGTGTTGAGAATGGAAATATTATTGCTACACGCCCAATGTACGGGGGAAAAATCCTGGCCGATTTGGCACTGCAGGGAAAGCCGCAGATTGTTGCTGTTCGGCCCAATGCAATGAGCATTGTTGAATTTTCCGGAACTGGAGAAATAGAGAAACTCGATATAGATGTGGGTAAAACCGATCTGATATTTGTTGAAAAGGAATTGGATACAGGCAAAGTTGAGCTTACAGAAGCGGATGTCGTTGTATCGGGCGGCAGAGGAATGGGAGGAGCTGATTTTTCTGTGATAGAAGAATTGGCGGAATTGCTGGGTGGCGCCGTGGGTGCATCGCGATCTACAGTTGATGAGGGATGGCGAGCTGCTTCAGAACAGATTGGACAGACAGGCAAGGTTGTTTCACCCAATCTTTATGTTGCCTGTGGAATATCCGGGGCAATACAGCATCTCGCAGGCATGTCCACATCAAAAATTATCGTTGCTGTAAACAAGGAGGCTGAAGCGCCTATATTTTTAAAAGCTGATTACGGAATTGTTGGCGATTTATTTGAATATATCCCTTTAATTACAGAAGAGATAAAAAAAATAAAAGGTTAAAAACTGGTTGTGTAACTTAAGGAACGGGGACGAAATAACTTCCCCAAGTAGGCATCACAGATTCAGGCCACCTTTGCCCGATCTCAAATCACAAAAATATTGAAATAGGTAAGCTATTCCATCAACTTTTGTAATCTGAGATCGAACAAATCTGACCCAAAGCTGTGCACCTACTTGTGGAAGTTAATTCGTCCACGTTCTTTATCGGCACAATGTTGGGGCGAATCTTGTATTCGCCCTAATTATGGCGATCACAAGGATCGCCTCTACTTTTATCCCGTAGTGTTTTAAATGAAGCTGCATTTGGTAAGTTTAGGTTGCGCAAAAAATCTTATTGACAGCGAGGTTATGCTTGGACGTCTTGTTAACGCGGGTTGGATACTTACAGATGATCCTGCTGAAGCAGAAATAATTATTGTTAATACATGCAGCTTTATTGAACCGGCAGTCAATGAATCAATAGATAGCATCCTTGAGCTGGCAAAGTTTAAGGAAACCGGAATTTGCCAACACCTTGTCGTTACAGGATGCCTTCCCGAACGTTTCAGAGAAGAAATAGTACATGCCTTGCCGGAGGTTGATATCTTTCTGGGTACAGGTGCTTTTGATAGAATTGTCCACGCAGTTAATGGTTCTTCAAATTTTTCAAAATGTCTTCTCCCTGACCCCAATTTATTGACAATACAGGCTAAAGAAGCGCACAGGGTTCGAAGTTCATCCCATATTGCCTATATCAAAATTGCGGAAGGATGCAGCAGGCATTGTACATATTGTATTATTCCCAGTCTGCGGGGGAAATACAGAAGCCGCAATAATGAAGATATTATTGCAGAAGCGCGTTCGCTTGTTCTGTCTGGCGTAAAAGAACTGATAATTGTTGCCCAGGATACAACGAGCTATGGTAAAGATCTAAATACGTCCGTTGATTTAAGCGGGCTGCTTGAAAGTATTTCAGATATATCTGAGGATTTGTGGATAAGGCTTATGTATGGACATCCGGAAAGCATAAATGAATCAATTATAAAAACTATTGCGACATACGATAATATTTGCACTTATTTTGATATTCCGATACAGCATGTCAGCAGTTCTGTTTTAAAAAGAATGCGTCGAAAATATACACGTGATGACTTATACAGGCTGTTTGAAAAGATCAGAGAAACAGCACCTGATTGTGCACTGCGAACAACAGCTATCGTGGGCTTTCCTGGAGAAACAGATAGGGACTTTCAACAGTTGTTTGATTTTGTAGAAGATATTTGTTTCGATCATATAGGCGTTTTTTTATATTCTGATTCCGAAGATCTGCAATCTCACAGACTTTCCCACCATGTTCCGCAAAAGACAGCAAAAAAAAGACATGATCTGCTAATGTCTCGCCAGACAGATATATCTTTGAAAAATAACCTTAAGTACATAGGAAGAGTTTTGAACGTTCTGGTGGAAGAGAAATCAAAAGACAATCTATTTATCGGCCGAACATATTTTCAGGCTCCGGAAGTAGATGGAATTACATATATTAATTCAAATAAATTGCAGTCTGGCAGATTTGCCCGCATAAAGATTACAGATGCTTTTGAATATGACCTGGCTGGGAAAACAGTATGAGCGATCTGAAAAATAAAATACTTTCCATGATAAGTGAAGATCTTGAAGAAATTGAATACGCACTTAAAGAAAACTTAAATCCTTTCCTTGATCTGGTTTCACAGGTGGCAAGCCATATATTGTTTTCAGGAGGCAAAAGATTGAGACCCTTGCTGATGATTCTTTCAGCAAGAATTTGTGGTTATAAAGGAAACATGGATAAAACTTATTCCACAATTTTTGAATACTTGCACGCTGCTACCTTGCTGCATGATGATCTTGTTGATGGAGCGACTCTGCGGAGAGGGAAACCTGTGGCGCATTCAATATGGGGAAATCCTATAACAGTGCTGGCAGGGGATTTTCTCCTAGGTCGTTCACTCTCAATTGCGGCTGAAACCGGGCTTCCCAAGGTAATTAAAATTATTGCAAAAATTACCGAGGACATGTCCCAGGGGGAAATACACCAGTTAACTAGAATAGGAAACTTAGACCTGACTGAAGATGAGTATATGGAGATAATCCGGCGCAAGACCGCTGTGCTCATGCAGGGAGCATGTTGGACAGGTGCCCTCATTGCAACTGCTTCAAAAAGAGAGAAAAAAGCCCTTTCAGAATACGGCTTTAATTTGGGGATTGCTTTTCAGATGGCAGATGATCTGCTTGACTATATGTCTGATACAAGTATTCTTGGGAAGGAGGTAGGAACTGACCTAAAAGAAGGGAAACTAACGCTTCCAGTTATATATTCATTAGGAGAAGCCGATTCTGAAGATAGAATCATTATGGAGAAAATAATTACAGATAAAAATTTTTCTTTTAATGATTTTAAAATATTGATAGGATTATTAGAAAAATGCGGAGGGCTTGAATATACAAAAAGACTAGCATCAGAACATATTGAAAAGGCAAAAAAGTCTATTTTGTTCTTTAAACCTTCTGCAACAAAAGATTTACTTTTAAATATAGCTGATTATGCTCTGGTTCGTGAGGCTTGATTATATGTATTTTTCTTCATTGATTCGAAAATTGCTTTTTGCAGTTTTTATACTTGCAGTTGCCGCAAACTTATCAGGTATTGTTAATGCTGAGGAAAATGCTTCGAAAAAAATTATTGAGGTAATAGGAACTGGCACAATTCAAGGTGGTGATATTGCAAAAGCGAGGAATCGGGCGATTAAAAACAGCCTGGTTTCTGCGGTTGAGCTTGCAGTTGCGGATCTTTTGCCCCTTGAATTGATAATACAAAATTTTGAAACATTAAATGAAATTTTCTATGAAAACTCTTCAGAATTTGTTGCATACTACAAAGTCCTTACGGAATTAAAATCCGGAAGAACGTACAGAGTACTTGTTCAGGCAATGGTATCAACCTCTGTAATTGAGCTGCAGTTGATGAACGCAGGCATAAAGGCTGGCAAAAAAAACATGCCTGACATACTTTTTTTTATTGCAGAACAGAACCTTGGTGACATCTTGCCGCGTCACTGGTGGACGGAAGATTTAACTTTTGTTAAAGGTTATACAGAGATTGCCATGACCGAGAAGATGTTAAAAAATGGGTTCTCTGTAATTGATCAAAAGAGTCTAATAATAAATGAAGAATTCGAAACTTTAAAAAACAAGGCTGATTTTAGCAATCAGGATGCTGTGAGCCTGGGAGCTTTTTTGCAGGCAGATGTGGTAATAGTGGGAAATTCTAAAGCGGATATAGCTCCAAACACTATGTGGGGAGATATAAAATCATTTAAAGGCACTGTTTTTGCCCGTGCCTTAAGAACAGACACAGGCGAAGAAATTGCTTCTACCACCCAGACAGTAGTATCAGTTAATAAAGATAATCTTGACGGTGGAAGGGATGCTCTTTCTAATGCAGGATATCTTGCAGGCAGCGACCTGGCTTCACAGATAGTCAGGAAATGGCATGAAGAGCTTAAAAAGAGCATTACAACTCTTGTGATCATTGTTGAGGGGACTAGTGCTTTATCAAACTTTGTCATTTTTCGCGCTGAATTGAACGAAATACCCGGTGTTGATTCACAACAGACAAACGAAATGAAAGCTGATGAGTCAACCATAATTGTTAATTTTCAGGGAAACGCCAAGGAGCTTGCAGATGCCTTGATGTTGAAGAATTTTGAATCGTTTGGTATAAATATTTACGAAATTTCTCAGGATTATTTAAGAATCAGACTTGTTTCGAGCTAAAATAAATTGACTATAAACATTCCTAATATTTTAACTGTCATCAGAATACTGCTAACCCCTCTTTTTGTTATTTTTCTGCTGAGAAATTTA
>JABZFQ010000280.1 GCA_014237365.1 Desulfobacteraceae bacterium
TAAATTGGCAGATGAAGGATGCCTCTATTGTTCTTGATTTATGTTGCCATATCACATTAAGCACAATATGTTGTGGTTGATAATTAAAGAATACACAATTTTTTAAGCGAATGATAAATTATTAGAGTGACTTAAGAATATATATCGCATTTTAAATTCTCCTATAATTTAAATTATATTTTGTTCTTTCCCAGACCAGAGGATCATCTTCAACAAAACTGCCTGGCGTAAATGGAATCTGAAAAACTCTTCAGTCATTAGGTGCGTTTGCAAACAAATCCTAAGAGTTATTTAACTGTTTAATCAGGTTAGAAAGATATCCGTCTTTCTTCCTGTCAAGCTTTCTAAATCCCCTTGAGCCTAATTTTTCTTTTATTGCTATTGCTATTGCTCCCTTATCTTCAACTTTTTTGAGTTCTTTTTCCATTTTGTTTACAATTTCACCTGAAATCCGCCCTGTTTCTGTGTTTTTGAGTAAAAACAAATTTTCAAGCATTTTTTCTACGGGGGTTTTGGTTTTTTGAATTTGTTTTGTTACTGCGGTCAATTTGTTTTGATCTTTTTTGATCTCAAAACGTCCGTAACCAACTGCTGTCTTTGCGCCCAAACCTTCATCTTTAAGCGCATTTTCAAAAGCGGTTTTTACTGGTTGAAGAAGAAAAACCGAATCCTTTGATACTAATGCCCGGAACGTAAATACTGTTCCCTTCTTTACTGCTAAAAATTTGATAGGATTTGGAGCAAGGTAATCGGCGGGAGGTATTTCCCCTTTTTCATCATTATAATAGTCACCATAATGCGGATTCATTATGTCAACATGCAGGTCGGGAACCTTTGCGGGATAGGCATCAAGAAAAATGACTTTGCCTTTTAACTTTTTTATCTTTTTTTCTCCTTCTTTCTCTTCGTCTGCGTCACCGCCAAAAATAGCAGGCATTAAGGTTTTCAAATCAGATTCAACAATGTATTCGCCATTTTTATCCGACCCCTTATATTCTTCATAATTGTCACTTTTGATCAGTTCCAGTATGTGAGCAAATCTTACAATTCCTTTGACACTGGATGCAGGAATATAAGGAATTCCCAGAGTATGATCAAAAACCATCCCAACTTCATTCGGATGAGTCTGTCCGATTCCTGTTATCAATGGAGATTTCAATTCGGCTTGATAGTTAATAATTTTATAGCCTGCTTTTTTATAGATTAGGCAGAATTGTTTCTGACTTTCTTGTTTTTCACAAAGCAGATTCGTAAGTGTTGAGTTATTTTTTAATCCATTATAAACTGTTTCGTAATATTGAACCGCTTCTTTATCATTACCTTGTTTATTGCACGCTTTGCAGTTGCGTTCATTATTCAGGGGAATCAATTTGTTGAACCACAGATAGAAGTTGCCCTTAACAAATAATCCGGCTGCGTCTTGAAGCTCTTTGCTGTAAGGATAAAACATTATTTCCTCCCTATAAGTCGGCATTTGCGTATCTTTTTACCCATTCCAACAGGGCAAGGGTTTCTTTTTGAGCTGTAAGATATTTAATCTGATCCATGCCGGATAACTCTTTTATAAAATCCGCAGAATTTTCTGTTTTTTTCACAAATGAATTTTTTATATCGTCCTTTTCATAAGAGAGCCAATTTTTAATCATATCAAAAATAGCAATGTGCTTATCAGTTCCCTTTGAAAGCCAGAACGCTATTGCCTGGCCAAAACCGTTTTGCAAAATCATTGAAGGCGCGCCTGCGGAAAAGGATTTAAAATCTTTTTTTTTGCCTTCCGGTATTGCAAGCACTTTTTCCAAAGCATATTCTGCTCTTTTTTGACCAAGTGTTCTCATTTTGCACCTCCCTTGATCCACTCAAGCTTGCAGATTCCCTTGCCAAAAGTTTCATCGCCACCGATCTGGATAAAATTCTTTATAGTCTCCTCTATATGATTTTTTATCATTTCAGCATTCATATCTTTGATCAGATCAGCAAGTGGGTTTTGCTTATCATCATTCTTTATTTCGCCCAAATCTCTTCCGCTATAATGAACAATCGCATATAAAACAGAATCAGCAGGCAAGAATTCCTGATATCTCAGCGCCCCATCTTCCGCAGTTCCTGTTTTTGAGTTGATTTTGATATTTGTTTGAATTTCGGTACAGTAAGAAACTGCATAATCGAACATTTCATCGGAGATCAGAAGCAGTCTTTCTATTTGAGAAAATTCCTTTTGAAAAAGTTTGTCTTCACTTTTTTGATCGGATACATTCACAACCGCATCTTCCAGTACTACCTGACCGGAAATATTGTCACTTCCAATACTGACGGCATTATCTTCCTGAATATCCTGTTCATAGATTGTCATTCCCTCGCCAAGACCTATGTACTGCAAATCCGTTTTTAGTCTTTTTAGAACCGACGGACAGGTTACCCAAACAAATGGCGCAATATTTGACCTCATGGGAAATGCAAGCAGCCTGGCGTCTGATACTGACATCGCGCCTGGCAGATTATCTATTTTTTCATCCCAGTCGTCCTGTTTATCAGAACCAAAAACCAGATTAATAAGCTGTTTGTCACTATTTTTATCTGCAAAATCTCTAAAATGCGATCTGAACGCCCCTTTCACACCCGATGCCTGGATATGCGGCCAGTTTGTGTGCCGTTCCCTTTGAATCGGCAGGTCAACGGCTGATGTTGAAGTTCCGCTGCCTGCATGTATCGGCGAAACCGCATAAAATTTACAGATTGAACATAATTCTTTTTTCAACATAACCGCCCCCTAAATTTTTATAAAATTATCGTTTAGTTTCTGATTAAAAACACTGCCTGGAGGAAAAAATCCTGTCATCGACTTGTGAAAACCTTTTTTCATATCCCATCCACCCTGATATTGAATTTTACCGGTCGCAACAACAGCTTCATTTGCCTGCTTTGTGCCTGCTGTTTGTGAAATAGACATAAATAGGCCGGAGCTGCCCTTGTTAAAATCAATATCCGGTATCTTGCTGTATAAACCGAATCTTTGTTCAGCCCCCAGATTCAAAACCCCGTTATCTGAAATCGGCAAATTCTTAACCACTCCAAATATAAGGGTTACATTTTTATTGAGCCTTGCATGACTGAAAGAGTATAAATGATGAACTCTTACACTTCGATTTCTGTCAAGAGCAATGCCGGTTCTGTTTTCAACATGATAAAAATCATTAATCTCTTTTCTAAAAATTATATTGTTTTGAGAATATAAGTCGGATAAAGGAATCCATTTTCCGCCCAGAGTTTCCAATTCTCCTTTTTCACCCTTGGCCCAAAAAATATTTTCCAAAGAAGTTTTTATCAAACTGGTTTTTATCAAACGACTTTTATATATTTTTACTTTCTCTTTTTTTCCGTCATCTTTATCAAAATACCACGAATACGGCGCCGGCACATAAATCGTCTCATTCCGCTCAAACAAAGGGCCAATAATTGAAAAACCTGCCTGTTTATCTGCAGGGCCTATTATGTCCAGCAACTCATCATCAATATTATTATCATAATACTGATCAATTGATATTTTATTCTGCTTCAGAATTGTGGTTCTCAACGCGCCTTCCAGAGTACGTGCAGGCGGTGGGAAATGAGCTGTTGCGGTATGGTTTTCCCCTATCTTCATAGGCTCAGCGCCCCTGAAAAAAAGAGTGTCTGCCGGTTTAAAGCTGTACCAGTTCATCATTCACCCCCTTTGTCGGCGATAAATCCAGCTACAATCAAGCCTTCAGACTCAAAAGCATGCTTGTTATCCTGGCTTTTTACTACAACGATATCAACTATTTTTTCAGCAAATTCTTTGAGTTCCTCTTTACTGTTTTTTCCTTCTGCCAACATAGAACGATCAAGCTGCTTTTTTATAAAATTAGTCAAAAGATTCTTGTAATCATCCTTTTTTAATATCGCTTCCATTCCGGTTCTGAATTGTTCCAGCCTGTAAGCCAGGGAAGCGGAAATTTTTCTTTTATTTTTGTCGCTTATTAATTCTCCGATTTGGTGAAATGATTCCCAGGCTTCACTTTCTTTCCATTTTCTGGCAAAATACCTTGAGCCTCCTGAGCGTTTTCTAAGCTCAATGGCGCAGGCATTACGTCCGGTTTCTGCTTTGGCTTTATCGTCAAGAAGATGATGAGCGTCTGCAATCATCTGAGACAAACTTTCCTTATGGTGGCAAATCAAAATACCTGCAGAAATAGATATATCGTCTCCTTCTCCGAGACATACCGACATTTTGCCGGGTTCCACGTTCCATCTGTTGCCGATAGTTTCATTTTTTTGATCTGAAAAAATAATCCTGAAAAAGGAATTATAATATTTTTGTATCTCCTCTGCGGCTTTTAAAGCCGTGTCAACCGGCAAGACAGCACAAACATCATCGCCGCCGGCATAAATCAGCCGCCCGTCATTATCTTTTATGATGCGATCAACTCCGTAAATGGAAAAATCCCCCAATGACTCGGATATAGCTGCATGAATAGCTGGTGTAAGCAGCCGTTTGGGGTGATTTATAAATATATTATTCCATGCTGTTTTGTATTTTTCGTCAAATTCATGCTGTTTTAATCTTTCCGCAATTTCCGGATGCATTACCGATGCCCAGGTTGACGCAAGTGTTTCGCCATTAACCAGATTCCCCATATGATCGCCGTCCATGAGAAGTATTGCAAAGTAGCGGTCCCTGTTTTCCGCTTTTTCATTCTTTTCGTCGTGAGCTTTTTGCGCTATTTTGTATTGTTCTTCTTTCTTGATTATACCCTCTCTTTTAAACTTATTATAGAAGGCCAGTTGAGTTGTTGATGGAAAATGTTCCACACCTTTAAAGCTGGCGCAAAGTATATGACCTTTTTCCTTTTGCAGCGCTTTGTACGCTATTCTTTTGATCATGCATACTGAGCAAAGACTTTCATTGTCATTAAAATCATATTCGCTGGTCCATGATTTTTTTAAATCTTTCCGGAAATGCAACACCTCAAATTCTCCGCACAGGTGACATTTTTCACCAAGTTCAGGTGATCTTGTAACCTTTTTTTGTAACTTCCGGGCTGCCAGAGCTGATTGAACCAGGGCATGTGATACAGAGTAAAGCATGCCACGACCGCTGTTTTCATAATAAGGTTTATCCTTGATCAGCTCATTGAAAATTTTTAGTGTCTGATATTGCTCTGAATAGCTTTTTTCCGCCAGCAGTTCAGAAAACTCATTTTTGTCATCCTTGTCCAAAAGTTTGACAGCCGACCATTGAAGATCCCAATAATTTGAGTTTTGTCTTTTAAAAAGCTCTTTTAGATGCGTATTTTTCCCTGAAATAATTGATGAAATCTGATTTTCAACCATACTGCTCAATTTCAGCCATTCATTATTGATATGTTCTGAAAGATCATCTCCTATAGCTTCTACTTGCGTTAAAGGCACAAGAAAAAGGAATTTATTCGGAAAAGACGCTATCCCCTTTGCTTTGTTAAATGATGAAAAGTCTCCTGTTTCCCATTTTTGTTTCAGGTATTCGTTAACCAGGGGCTGATCTATCAAAGAAGGATACAGGATATGATCAGGCCCCAGGTTTTCAATAACCCACCTGATACCTTCAAATGCAAGCCAGGATAAGAGAACCGATCCTGTCCAATAATCCCTTCATTTTCTTGCCTTTGCGATAAATGCCTGGACCGGAGTAATGCTGAAAATCATCATGCCGGTTTGATTTACATCGTTTGCCATGTCCATACATGAATATAATGCCGAAGTAAGGGCATTGTGCTGCCAGATGGAATGATCCGGGAACCTTGAATCAGCAGGCAGCCTGTGCCACAAAGCGCCTATTCCTGCCACATTTTTTTCTGCCAGCCTGAACCTGAGAATAAGGTGCGTGTATAAAAATCGCGCCATTGAAAATCTGTCAGGATCATCTTTAAAATTGTCAGAATAGCTGCCTTTACCGGCTTTTATACCTATATCTTTCTGTAAAAATTCCAGCAGCTCCGAACTAATATCTTTTGCGTCTTTTGCTGAAAAATTTTCAGCAAAATTGATATTCAGGTGAGATTTATTTGAAGTTGGATGTGTTATAATCGGCTTTTCCAAAAAATCGACAGCTCCGTTTAAATTAGTATTTTTACTGTAAGTCGGTACCTGACCTCTTTCAAAACCTGCGGCAATGCTGTCTGCTTTTTTCCAGAACTCATCATTCGGTTTTTGGAGTCCAAAGGTTTCAAGCTGTTTTGCGCCCCTTTCTTCATGCCCCTGTATTTGAAAAACTTTATCAATGGGGTCATGCATGTAAGCTGCGAATTTATCATCCCAGTAAGCAGTCTCAGGTTTTTTGAATTTCATGTTTGCACCTTTAATAATTCTGATAGTTTTTCATTAACCTTTTGACAGACCTGTATATATTCATTATGTTTTTCAATCTGATAATATTTATAAGGCATAAAAAGAATTTGCCCCTGAAATTTACCGTTTGTATGTTTTTTTATATGAAGAAAGTACGGTTTTGCATGACGTTCTTTACTGTTACCAGCCTGAACTATTGGTTTTGCAATCAGCAACCTTTTGTCATACACATGTTTTTTTTCAACGCTTAACCTTGCGTCTTTATAAGCCATTCCAATTTCAGATAAGGCGTCTTCCCATCTGTTATATTTATTTAATCCATTAAATAATTTTGAGTTATGACTTAGCGCCGAATATTTTTGCAAATCACCTTTAATTTGCATATTATTTTTGTAATTTTCTCTAAAGCAAAGAGAGCCAAATCCATTTCTTGTTTTTGCGCCCAATCCTCCGTTATCAATGAAACTATAAAATGCTTTTACAACACTTTGCTTATAATCCATGTTATAAAAATTGAATTTTATTTTAAATTTACTACCTGCTGGAAAATATTGTCGTGTATATCCTTTTTTAGAATTTCTAATACCAAAAGCGAGGTAATCTATTATACCAATTCTAAGAGTTTTGCCTTCTACCTGAAACTTTTTTCCAGAAAGCAAATTGTTGTTTATAGCTTTGATATTGTTTAAGCCTTCAATCTTCATAGAAAAACACGCCTTTTGATCAGTTGACCCAAAAATTTTAGTCTCCTCTTTCTTCATTTCTTTAATGCTTTCAATCCCGCATGTTGCCCTCCACCAAAATCTGAGCATGCCCTTAATTGAAGGAACCCGCAACTCCGCATCAGTGGTGTTTGCTCCGCCGAGAAACATCGGTGTTACAATCTCAAGATCAAATTCCACTGAATCCATGTTTTTATAACGTGAAATATAAAAAGTCATTTCAACCTCCGCAGTTTCATCATAACTCTCCATTTGGATTTTAATTTATTCTGATTATACACTCAGTTTCATCTGTAACAACCATTACAACCTTGCCATTGAAGAAACTTGGTGTGCCGATGCGTATGTTTTTTTCGCTCTCTGTCTTCATTATATCCTTTCCGCCTTGATTTTACCCAGTCCAAACGAGGTCTGCTTTCCGAGATGTACCTTTGAACAAAACTCAATGAGTGGCAGATATTCTCCGATCTTTCCCTCAAAGATCACGGAACCAAGCATACCGCCCATAAGCATGCTTTTGTCCTGACGATGCGAATAACGCTTCCAGTCAAACCAGTTGAGATTTGTATTGATAATCCGAATTGCTTCAGCTCTGTTCACAAGCCCCCGGTAATCCAGTGGAGGTTCACCTTCCCCATAGCAATTAAGAAGAGAAGATGCCCTTCTCAGCATAGCCCTGACAAAGACGTGAAATGGCAGATCAGCCTTGAGCCGGTTTTCAAATTTAAGCCGAAGGGGTGTTTCAAGAATGAGCCTTAGGCAAAAACCGCTTTCGGAATAATCTGTCACCGCGGGAATGGATAATTTTTCTATGGAGTCTGTTGCATTCAGTTTTTGATCAACGTCGGAATAGATGATCTGTTCCTTGTGCCTGACCTCTTTCAGAACAAATCGACCCCGCTTGCCG
>JABZFQ010000253.1 GCA_014237365.1 Desulfobacteraceae bacterium
AGATTTGGGTCGAATTTGTTTGATCTCAGATCACAAAAGTTGAAGGAATAGCGAGCTATTTCAATATTTTTGGGATTTGAGATCGGACAAAGGCGGCCTGAAGCTGTGATGCATAGTTGCGGAAGTTATTTCGTCCCCGTTCCTAAGCAATTTTTGGCTCGATCTGCACTGATTTCTTGCGCATTAAGGATTCGCGAAAATTCTCGACATATCCATGGGTATGCCCGCGCTTTTCGCAAATCCTTATGAATCAAGATATCAGCACATCTCTTCCCCAATAATTGTTCAACTTAGGTTTAAGGAGGTTTTTTAGCATGCAAACATCTATAACTTTTAAAAATCTTGATTCCTCTGAAAATTTAAAAAAATATGTTCAAGACAAGCTTAATCGTTTTGATAAATTTCTTTATAATCCAGCAGAAGCTAACGTTGTTCTTTCGGTTGAAAAGTTTCGCCATATAGCTGAAATCAATATTATCGGTGACAGGCTTAAGATAAATGGCAAAGAAGAAACAGTTGATATGTATTCAGCCATTGATATGGTTCTAGATAAGCTTGAGAAACAGATTAAGAAAAACAAGCAGAAAAACAGAGAACGAAGAACTGGAACGAGAGTCAGGACAAAAGACATTATTGCTGAAGATACCGTCAATATGGATTTAGAAACCACAAAACAGATAAAGGTCAAAAATATCGAATATAAGCCGATGGATGTTGAAGAAGCGGTTATGCAGATGGAGATTTTGAATGGTAATTTCCTTGTATTCACAAATGCAAGGACAGAAAAAGTTAATGTCTTATATCAACGCAGCGATGGCCACTACGGTTTAATAGAGCCCAGTAGCTGAAAGTCTATAGTGGTTTAGGAACGTGGACGAAATAACTTCCACAACTATGCATCACAGCTTCAGATCGTTTTTGTCCGATCTCAAATCCCAAAATTATTGAAATAGCTCGCTATTCCTTCAACTTTTGTGATCTGAGATCGAACAAATTCGACCCAAATCTGTGCGCCTACTTGTGAAAGTTAATTCGTCCACGTTCCTTAGTGGTCGGTGGACAGTAGTTGGAACAAAATTGAATATTGAAGAAATTCTGTCAATTTTAATCCACAAATTACACAAATTTTCGATTGCCTTAACTATGTGGATATGATATGAAAATTCTTGATGTTTTGTATAAAGAAGCAATTCTTTCTGACTTGAAATCACTTGACAAAAAAGGGGTTATTGAAGAGTTGGTAATTCCTGTTGCCAGTATTGCCTGTGTTAATAAGGAGAAAATTGTTCGTGTTCTTATGAAGAGGGAAAGACTCGGCAGCACCGGCATAGGTGAAGGCATTGGAATTCCTCATGGTAAAATGAGAGATTTTAAATCACTGGTTGTTAGTTTCGGCTTAAGCCGTCAAGGAGTTGATTTTGAGTCTATAGATGGACGACCTGCTCATATCTTTTTTCTTCTTGTAACGCCGGAAAATTCTACCGGTCTTCATTTGAAGCTGCTTGCCCGAATTTCCAGAATTTTAAAAAATGATCCATTTAAGGAGAGGCTGTTAAGTGCCGTTGACAGCGATGAAATTTTTTCCATCATCAAAAATGAGGATGATGAATTTTAATCAAATTGAAGAACTTAAAACTAATTATTATTACAGGGCTTTCGGGTTCCGGTAAGAGCACTGCAATTGCAGCCTTTGAGGATGCAGATTTTTATTGTGTAGATAACATGCCGGTTGATCTTCTTCCCAAATTTTTGGAACTGCCGATAGAAGAACATGCCTCCGAAATTGCAGGGCTTGCCTTTGTAATGGATCTGCGCGAGAAAGGATTTCTTTCCAAATATTCATCTGTTTTCGAATCCATCAGGCAAAAAAGATACAATTTTAAAATACTCTTTATTGAGGCAGATGAAAAAATATTATTACAGCGTTACAGTCAAACAAGGAGACAGCATCCTCTATCGCAGAACAAAAGCCTTCTTGATGGAATAAAAGCTGAGAAGGATCAATTGAAAGACCTTAGAGAAAAAGCTGACAGAATTATTGATACTTCCCACTGTAATGTTCACGAGCTGAAGTCTATTGTCTTCAATATTGCGCAGAAAAGCAGAAACCTGGTACCAATGAGGATAAATATCCAGTCCTTTGGCTTTAAATATGGCACTCCTCATGGCACTGATCTTATTATAGATGTTCGTTTTCTTGCAAATCCATATTTTGTACCTGAACTAAAAGATTTAGATGGTGAATCTGAAGATGTCAAAAATTTTGTTTTGAATAATAAAGAAGCGCCTATATTTCTTGAGAAGTATCTGGATTTACTTGATTATTTAATGCCTTTATATGAAAAAGAAGGAAAGGCCTATTTAAAGATTGCAGTTGGTTGCACAGGTGGTCGGCATCGCTCTGTCACTATTGCACAGATCATATATAAACATATTGATAAACAAGGTAAACAGGTTGGGATTACACATAGAGATATAAGATTGTAAAAGCTTAGAGCCTGTTTGAAAAATAGAGAATTGAAGCGATAAAGTGTGAAAATGAGGTCAAATTTTTTCAAATTTGATATTAATAGCCGGCCTATTGGCTGAAAATTTGGGAAGATGTAACCATTTTCACGCTTTTGCAGCCAATTCATTAGTTTTCAAACAGGCTCTTAGGACTCGCCCAAAAATAATTTCACATTTTTGCATCTTAATCTTCAAGCTATTTTGGGTCGATCTTTAATCGCAAAGTATTCGAAATAGCTCGCTATTACTCAAACTTTGCTCAAACAATAAGATCAACCAAACCTGGCTCAAATTTTAAGCGCGAAAACGCAAACTTATTTTTGGGCGAATCCTAAGAAACGTGGACGAAATAACTTCCCCAACTATGCATCACAGTTTCAGGCCAAAACCTGAAAAGGAGTTTTATGATAGGTATAGTTATAACTACACACTGTAACCTTGGAGATGCATTTATAGATGCAACAGAATTTATTCTTGGAAAAAGGCCTGAGGCTATGGTATCGGTTTCAATAGATCTGAACGAAAACGCTGAAATTCTCCGTAAAAAAATTGCCGAAGGAATAAAAAAAGTTGATCAAAAAAAAGGTGTATTAATTCTTACGGATATGTTTGGAGGAACTCCTTCTAATTTAAGCTATTCATTTCTTGAAGAAGGACACGTGGAAGTGTTATCAGGGGTAAACCTTCCGATTTTGATAAGAGCAGCCAACATTCGAGATGATGAAGACCTGAGCAGTCTTGTGGTAAACCTGGAGGCTTTTGGTAAAAAGAGTATATCTCTGGCAAGTGGAATTTTAAAAGGAAACAAGCGAAGATAAATTAAGCTGTTAAACAAGAATAAGGGATATTATGAGCATTAAATTGGGAATAAACGGTTTTGGAAGGATTGGTAGACTGATATTCAGGGCTGTAATGAATCATCCTGACGTTGAAGTTGTGGCTATTAATGACCTTACTGATTCAGCCACAATGGCTCATCTTCTAAGTTATGACTCAGTTCATGGAAATTTTGGTAAAGAAGTTAAAGCAAAACAAGATTCAATTGAGGTTGACGGCAGGCCAGTTGCTTTTACATCAATCAGGGATCCTGAGCAACTGAGATGGAAAGAGCTTGATGTTGATATTGTTGCAGAATGTACCGGCCTGTTCAGCGATCACGAAAATGCTTCAAAGCATCTTGCTGCAGGGGCACGAAAGGTTATAATATCTGCTCCTGCTAAAGAACCTGATATTACAATTGTAATGGGTGTAAACTCAAACCGGTATGACCCCAGGCAACATCATATAATATCAAATGCATCGTGCACCACAAATTGTCTTGCGCCGGTTGCCAAGGTGCTTCTAGAGAATTTTGGCATAAAATGCGGGCTAATGACTACCATACATTCTTATACAGGAGATCAGCGACTTATTGATTTTCCGCACAAGGACCTTCGAAGGGCCAGGGCTGCAGCTCTTTCCATGATTCCAACGACAACAGGTGCTGCAAAAGCAGTATCTCTTGTACTGCCGGAACTGGAAGGCAAGCTAAACGGGCTTGCTGTTCGAGTTCCTACACCTAATGTTTCTATTGTTGATTTTGTGGCGACCGTTGAAAAAGCAGGAGTTACGGTTTCCGATATAAACCAGGCCCTCAAAAGCGCTTCGGAAGGAGTTCTTTCAGACATACTTGGATATTGCGATGTTCCGCTTGTATCTTCTGATTTCAACGGATCGACTTTGTCTTCCATTGTTGATTCTGAGACAACCCAGGTAGTAGATGATATGGTTAAAGTGCTCGCATGGTATGACAATGAAGCAGGATACTCAAACAGGATGGTGGATCTGGCAGCTATGATTGGATCGCAGCTTTAATTATGACGGCTTCGTAAAAAGTTCATTTTCTGCGTTGCGCTGCATCTTTCGTCATTGCGACGTAGCTACAAGTACATCTCTCTCCTCAGGATTTGCATGCCTTGAAACTGAAGCTTTTTACTTTGCCGCCCAAATTTTGAAATAGCCTCATAGGGGGTGAAATAGATGGAAAATCGCAGACCTTTTATTGCCGGAAACTGGAAAATGTTTAAAACAATTCCCGAAGCTGTTGAGATATCAGAACAGCTTGTAAAACTTTTAGCTGGAACTATTGGAAAAGATGTTATGATTGCACCTCCGTTTACAGCGCTTTCCTCTGTATCAGATATTATCAGGGAGAGTTGTATTTCGCTTGGGGCACAGAATCTTTTCTGGGAAAAAGAGGGCGCCTATACAGGAGAAATATCACCTGCTATGCTTGTATCAACAGAATGTAAATATGTAATCATAGGTCATTCAGAACGGCGGCAGTATTTTGGCGCGACCGACGATACTGTCAACAAAAAAATCAGGGCTGCATTAGGATTTGGATTAGTACCAATTCTATGTGTTGGAGAATCTGAAAAAGAACGGGAATCAGATTATACATTTTCTGTACTTGACAAACAGTTAAAAAAGGGGTTAGAAGGTTTTTCTCTGGATGACCTTGAAACAACAGTCATAGCATATGAACCTGTATGGGCAATCGGAACAGGCAAAACAGCAACAAAAGAACAGGCTCAGGAAGTTCATCTATTTTTGCGTTCTTTAATTGAAAAAGAATTTGGATACAGGCTTTCCAGTTCTGTCAGAATACTGTATGGAGGAAGTGTAAATCCAGGCAATATTTCAGAACTTATGGCTATGCCTGATATTGATGGAGCACTTGTCGGAGGGGCAAGCCTGAATCCTGATACTTTCAGTAAGATTGTTAATTACAATATATAAAGGTAATATGTCACTATTATTAATAATAATACATGTCATAGTTTGTTTAGCTTTAATTATGATCGTTTTGCTTCAGACAGGAAAAGGGGCTGATATGGGGGCTGCTTTTGGAGGCGGTTCCAGCCAGACTCTTTTCGGAAGTACAGGTGCGTCAACTTTTTTAACCAAAGCGACAACAGCGGCAGCTATAATATTTATGATAACATCTTTGGGGCTTGCATATATGTCCGGTAATAAAACTGGGGATTCTATTATGAATGACACAAAAACCCCAATAGAGCAGCATGCCGAGCCTGAGAAAAACTTGCCGGCGCAGGAACCCGTGCGGAAAGAAGAAGCAACAAAAGCAGCAACGGCTTCAGAACCAGATGTTTCCCAGTCTGACGTACCAGCCCAGGCAGAGAAAAATTCTCAAAACTGACAATTGCCGAAGTGGTGGAACTTGGTAGACACGCTATCTTGAGGGGGTAGTGGGGAGACCCGTGCCGGTTCAAGTCCGGCCTTCGGCACCAGCTATAGACTTTTCAGATAATTAATTTCACTGCGTTAGGAACGTGGACGAAATAACTTCCCCAAGTAGGCGCACAGATTTGTGGAAGTTGTTTTTGTAAATAGCCTTCTGGTCTCGCAAATGGCCATGCAAGGCTATTTTAATTTTACAAGACTATCATTATTTATGGAGAAAATATTAAAATATGCCTAAATTGAACAGTACAAATTCTAAACTACCCTCCGACTTTATACGAAATATTATTGCTGAAGATATAAAAGCAAACAAAAACGACAGCAAAGTAGTCACCCGATTTCCACCAGAGCCCAACGGCTATCTGCATATCGGGCATGCAAAGTCAATATGTCTTAATTTCGGTATTGCAGCCGAAAACAATGGGATATGCAATTTAAGATTTGATGATACTAATCCAGGTAAGGAAGATGTTGAATATGTGGAATCAATAAAATCAGATATCAAATGGTTTGGATTTGACTGGTGTGACAGGCTTTATTATACGTCTGACTATTTTGAGCAACTGTATCAGTTCGCCGTTAAATTGATCAAAAAAGGCAAAGCTTACGTTTGCAACCTGAGTCCTGAGGAAACAAGAAAATACAGGGGCACTCTTACGGAACCGGGAAGGAAAAGTCCGTATCGTAACCGCTCAGTCGAGGAAAACCTTGATCTGTTTGAGCGCATGAGAACAGGAGAGTTTGAAGACGGCTTTTGTGTTCTCAGGGCAAAAATTGATATGTCGTCACCCAATCTGATTATGAGAGACCCTACTTTGTATCGTATCAGGCGTGTTTACCATCACAGGACAGGCGACAAGTGGTGCATTTATCCTATGTATGACTTTAGCCACTGTCTTTCAGATTCAATGGAAGGTATCACTCATTCCATCTGCACGTTGGAATTTGAGAACAACCGTCCTTTGTATGACTGGCTTCTTGATGAACTTGAAGTAAAATGTCATCCACAACAAATAGAGTTTGCCCGCCTCAATCTCAGCTACACAGTGTTGAGCAAGCGTAAACTTGTGGAACTTGTAGATGAAGGACATGTCAATGGATGGGATGATCCTAGAATGCCCACAGTTTCCGGCTTGCGGAGACGCGGCTACACACCCCTATCAATCCGTAATTTCTGTAATTGCATTGGTGTTGCCAAAAGAGACAGTATGGTCGATATGGCTCTGTTAGAATACAATGTTCGGGAAGATCTGAACAAACGAGCTCCGCGCGTCATGGCTGTTCTTCGCCCTCTTAAGGTGATCATTGACAATTATCCTGAAGACTTTGTGGAAGAGCTGGACGCGCTTAACAATCCGGAAGATCCAGGCATGGGAACACGCAAGGTTCCTTTCTCACGCGTACTTTTTATAGAACAGGAAGACTTCCGTGAGGACCCGCCTAACAAATTCTATCGGCTGGCGCCGGGTCGCGAGGTACGTCTGCGATATGCATATTTTGTAACATGTGTGGAGGTAGTAAAGGATAAAAAAACAGGTGGAGTTATTGAGCTTCACTGCACATATGATCCAAAGACAAAAGGCGGAGACTCACCGGACGGACGCAAGGTTAAAGCAACTCTGCACTGGGTTTCTGCTGCTCACTCAATAGAAGCAGAAGTACGTCTTTACGATCATCTCTTCACTGCTGCAAATCCTGGTGACAAAAAAGAAGCTGAAGATTTCAAGGATTGTTTGAATCCAAACTCGCTGGAAACCCTGACTTCGTGCCGTGTAGAACCAAGTCTTGCGGGTGCGGCACAGGAAAGCCGATGTCAATTTGAAAGACTTGGGTATTTTTGCGTTGATTCTGTTGATTCATCTGAAAGTAAACTGGTATTTAACCGAACGGTAACCCTGCGCGATACTTGGGCCAAGATTCAAAAAGCCCGGAAGTAGAAAAGACAGTGCCTAAAATGCCTAAAATTGTGGTACACCTTCGGCGTGCTATATATCTTCAGCCGAAAATAAAGTAAGCAAAGTTGTCTGAAAAAAGTTAAAATTGGTAACGCTGGAAGCGCATACCTTAGGCACTTTAATATACTTTAGGCACTTGGAACGTGGACGAAATAACTTCCCCAACTATGCATCACAGCTTCAGGCCGCCTTTGTTCGATCTCAAACCCCAAAAATATTGAAATAGGTAAGCTATTCCATCAACTTTTGTGATCTGAAGCGACACTGCCTTGCGCAACCGCTCCACAACTCGCTTTTGTCCAATAGCGATAAGGATATCAAACAGACCAGTACCGACCGTCTGCCCCGTAACAGCAGCACGAATACCATTTATCAAAACACCAGCCTTGATATCTAATTTTTCAGCCATGTCACGAATCACCTTCTCGGCCTCTTCGACCGAAAATGTTTTTACTGATTCAAGCCGATCTGCCAGAATTGGAAACCAATCTTTAAGGCCATCATGTTTGAGTATGTTTTTTTTCAGCGCCTTTTTTTCTATTGGATAGTCATCGGAAAAATATGCCCTGCCAAGGGTAGCAAACTCTGTGGTAACATGATACCTGCTGCGAATAAGATTGACTGTGGCAAGAAACCAGTCGCGCTTTTCTGACTCAAATTCAGTATCCCAGATTCCCGCCTTTTCCAGCTCCGCCTTAACATAAGGCACAATTTCTTCAACAGGAAGATTCCTTATGTAATGTGTGTTTATGCTAAGGGCTTTTGGATCTGTAAAAAATTTTGGATCATTTTTATTAACATTAAAAACCGAATTTGCCCTGTTCATTGCCTCTAAAGAAAATGCTTCAATAAGTTCCTCTTTGGTAAAGATATCTCTGGAATCAGGTGTTGACCATCCAAGACGGACCAAAAAGTTTACCAAAGCCCAGGGCAAAAAGCCATGATCCCTGTAAAAATGTACAGCAACCAGTTCTCCGTGCGTTCGTTTTGAAATTTTGGCTTTTTTGGGATCAAGAGTTAATGACATGTGAGCAAACTTTGGGATTGGCGCACCAAGAGCCTTGTATATTAAAATCTGCTTTGGAGTATTTCCCAATCCATCCTGACCCCGGATAACATGTGTTATCCTGTCGCGTATGTCATCTACAGTATTGGAAAGGATGTAAAGAGGCCGCCCATTGGATCGAACTATTACAAAATCCTCTATGTCATCATATTTTTTTTCTATAAATCCGTATACAATGTCCTCAAAATAGACAAAGCCCTCTCCCTGTGGTACTTTAAGGCGGATTGTCCATGGAATTTCGGCTGCTTCCTTTTCAGAAACCTCCGCTGATGTCAAATTCCGGCATGTGCCATCGTAGTGCAGGGAACCCTTTTTTTTCAGCGCTTCTTCACGTTTTCTATCAAGTTCCTCTTTAGTGCAAAAACATTTATATGCATGGCCGGTTTCCAGGAGTTTTTGTGCGGTAGCCTGATGTTCCTTAATGAAGTGAGACTGAAAATATGGTCCTTCATCCCAGGTAATACCCAGCCATTTCAGGCTTTCAATAATTCCCTGTATGGATTCTTCGGTGGACCTTTCCGCATCGGTATCCTCAATTCTCAAGATCAGCTTGCCGCCTGTTTTTTTGGCAAAAAGCCAGTTAAATATAGCTGTCCTGGCACCACCAATATGTAAATACCCGGTCGGGCTGGGTGGAAAACGTACTATTACTTCTTGTATCATTTAATTTTACCTTTCTTTATATTTTAAAACGTGAACGGTTAACATGGACACCTGCCATATGCCATCACTTTTTCCTTGACAACAGTATTAGGAACGTGGACGAATTAACTTTCACAACTATGCATCACAGCTTCAGGCCACCTTTGCCCGATCTCAAATCACAAAAATATTGAAATAGCTCGCTATTCCATCAACTTTTGTGATCTGAGATCGAACAAATCTGACCCAAATCTATTGCTATAAGAAGCCATAGCCCCATGACAGCGGCCGCCAGGAAACCGATGATGCCGATGAGAGAAATGCCGAACAGGAAAGGCGGTGTCCTGGAAAGAACGATTAATGCGGAACATAAAGATACTGCCCGATAAAGTCCGTCAAATCTTTTTCCAAAGCACGTACTTCCGGTTTTTCATCATATTCAGTGAGATTAAGGAGCATCTGTGTGGTCCTGAATTCATCCTGGTGTACCGCGGTATAAATAAAATCTGCGAAATTCTCCCGGGTCTGTCGGTTAATGGACCCCATCACGCCGAAATCAATATAGCAGATAACATTGTCCGGCAACACAAAGATGTTTCCGGGATGGGGATCAGCATGGAAAAAACCGTAATCAAATATCTGCCTTAAAATCAGGTCAGCTCCTCGCGCGGTAATGATCTTTCTGTCCAATCCTTCACGTTCAATACGATCAATATCAGATGCCTTGATTCCGTCAATGTACTCCATGGTAAGTACACGCGCTGTTGTTGTATCCCGAAAAATCCTGGGGACATAGACAGTCGGATCATCCATAGATTGGCGGGCAAACCTCTCTATGTGTAAGGCTTCTATGGTGTAATCTATCTCTTTTCCCAGGATTCTGGCAAATTCCTGAACTATCCTGACAGGACGGTGTACCTGCAATTCTACTAAATGTCGCTCCATAAGAGAGGCTAAATGGAGCATAATCTCCAGATCGACTTCAATGATTTTACGGATGCCGGGACGTTGAATCTTGACCACCACTTCCTCACCGTCCTTCAACTGTGCTCTGTGAACCTGGCCTATAGAGGCTGCAGCAAGGGGTATATCCTCAAAGTGTTGGAATATATCTTTGAGCGGCCTGCCAAGCTCGGATTCTATAATTTGCCTGGCTTCGGTATATGGGCTACCAACTTAAAGTGGGACACTTTTTGCCATTTTGGCTCTATGGTAATTTCACAATCAAGCAAAATCCAAGGAGTTGCTAACTGATCGATTTTACAGGCTGTCCCGCCTTACGTTGGTAGCCGGTATATGGAAAGGGAGGGACATTATCCTGGAGCTTTGAAAGTTCCTTTATAAATTCTACGGAAATCAGATCCGGACGGATGGAGAGTATCTGGCCTAATTTGACAAAGGTCGGGCCAAGCTCTTCCATAACCATCCGTACCCGTTCCGATCTGCTGAGTTTTTCGACATGCTCCCGTCGTTTTCTTGAAATCATCTGAAGACCGATTTCAAGATACTGTTCAATCTTCAGAATGTCTACAAGATCTCCAAAGCCGTATTTAAACAAAACCGCAAGGATATGGCGGTATCGGTTCAGGTGGCGATAGGCTCTGCCTATTATGCCAATTTTTCGGATGTTTAACATCAGCTCTTTGAATCTTTTTCTTTCAAAGCCTGCTCCAGTTTTATTATTCGTTTCGTCAGATTTGACAATTCTTCCGCTCCGGCAAGGTTCATCTTCTTCATGGTATCCTTTACCACCTTTTCTATCTCTTTCTCCAGGTCTTCTTTGGCCTTCTCCGATTTTGTCAACAAATCATCAACTAGCTTCTTTCCTTCTTTCTCCGTCAGCTCCCCCTTTTTTGCAAGATCCCTGGCCAGATCCTCTACCTTATCTTTGGTTATGGCGGCCAACCCTACTCCCGTCAGCATGACCTTTTTAATGATATCAAACATAATTTTCCTCCTGTCAGACCTCGTTAAGTGGTTAAGAACGTGGACGAATTAACTTCCCCAACTATGCATCACAGCTTCAAGCCGCCTTTGTTCGATCTCAAACTCCAAAAATATTGAAATAGGTAAGCTATTCCATCAACTTTTGTGATCTGAGATCAAACAAATTCGACCCAAATCTGTGTGCCTACTTGGGGAAGTTATTTCGTCCACGTTCCTTAAGTAGCGCCTGAACGAAAAGCTATTTAATCTGTATTTGTTCTTTCAGCAGGCAGCATGCAATTTTGTATTCAGGGTTACCATCGCTTTTATAGCTGAGATTTTCAGGCTGTATGAGTTTGTTCATAACACACCCCTCAGGTATGTTAAGGTGAAAAAAATCGTTTTCATTTATTTTTCCCGTGTTGACAAGTCTGTTGTCTTTAAATACCATGCTGTGCAAAGGGAAGTCTTCGCAGATAGGGCATCTGTAAACCCTTCCGTTGGGAAAGATGAAATAATTTTCTGCCACAAGACCCGCACATTCAAAGGTTTCTTTGCTGCTTAAAAAAACTTTTGGATATGATACAGTTATGCCGTGCGTTGCGACTTTTTCAGCAACATCGGGTATTATGCTTAACCATTCGGATCTGGAAACCTGTAATTTTTTTTGATTTATTTGGGCAGGCTTGCCCCTGATACCTATAACCTGTACGAAAAATCGTTCTATATTCAGATCATCCAGCAGGGGCACCATCATTTCAAGCTCGTGTATATTGGCGCTGCTTACTGTATAGATAAGGCTTGTGCCAAACCCCATTGAAACGGCTTTTCTTATACCTTCTATGCATTTGTCATATGATCCTTCTCCTCTGATCATATTGTTTGTCTTTCTTGTTGCCCCATCAAGACTGAAACTGAAATAGTCAACATCATCAGGCGAAACTTTTAAAAGTATATCATTAAAAAGATATCCGTTTGTGTCAACAGTTATGGAGTTGTACCCCATATTTTTTGCTTTTTTTATGGCAAGTGAAAGGTCAGGGTGAATGGTAGGCTCTCCACCTAAAAAAATGACATTGGCAATATTGCTTTTTTTGGCAAAAGCGACGAGCCATGCCTCTATTGTTGACAGAGGAAGGGTGTTTTCTCCATGTTGTTCCCTGTTTATATAACAGTGCCGGCAATTGAGATTACACTTCGTTAAAATATGAAAGAACACATTGGTGGAATTTTTTGAGAAGGAAACGGTTTTTTTCATTTAATCTTTTCTGCCAGCATTTCTAGTCGTTTTTTGGTTTTGACCAGTTCTTCGTTTGTTAATCGTAATCGGATTGATAGATATTCCGCAAATACTTTATACAATAAAAGCAGAAAATTTGCAGTTTCATCATCTGAAGGGAGCCTGTCGGTAGCAACGGTGTTAACGGCAAAACATATTGTTTTCTCCTTTGCATAGACCGATGCCGATCTGCTTAACCTGTCCAGAATTCTCATTTCGCCGAAAATTTCACCGGTTTCATTTATTGTGCTGATAGTAACTCCATCTTTTTCTATTCGTATCTTGCCGGAAAGAAGAAAGTAAAACCACGGGTCAATATCACCTTCTTTGATAATTATCTCTCCATCTTCGTATCGCCTTACCTTGCTTAACCTGAGCATTTTGCCCAGATTCTTTGTCTCGAATTTTCTTAACGCAGGAATTGCGAAGAGCTGTTTTACGTTTTGAATACTATCTTTAAGATATTTTGATTCAATCATAATTATAACCTTGAATAGTAAATATTCGGCCAACCACTTTTGGTGTTATTTCAATAAGTTATAAGAGGAAAGTATGTGCATATCGAACATTATTACGTGATTATATTTACATGTTCCAAAAGATTTATTTTCTTAACGCATTGAAATTATTATTATTTTAAAATATATATCATTTGTTTTGAGATATATCCCATATTTACAGTATCAAAAAAATACCATATAACTTATTGAAATTAAAAAAGAAAGGGTTAGCCGAATATTTACCTCGAATAATTCATATAATAAGTTATTTCGGATACCAACGTAAGGCGGGACAGCCTGTAAATTCAATCAGTTAGCAACTACTTGAATTTACAGGCTGTCCCGCCTTACATTGGTAGCCCTTTTTTTCAAGGCAATCAATTCCATAATGGTATGGGAAGCGATGGAGCAAAGGATGTAGCGCAACACAAAAAATGGAATTTTTACGAAGCTGTCAAGAAGAGCTGGTAGTTTTTTGGCTGCTCCGAAAAAGGACATCTTTAATGGGTCGAAAAGTTTAGCTCTCCTGTTCTTGATTGTCCATTTCAATTGGTTTTGTTATACTATCCTCATCCTCATTCATGTCCTTGATCATTTCTTTCCGTGCTTTTATTTGTTTAAGAAGGTCTCTGATTACAAGTTCAGTAGTTTCCAACTCTGCTTCGATTTTGATTTTGCCAGCCTCGGTTCGGAGCTTTTTGCTTTTCAGATTTGCCAGGGTTTTGATGTTATTTTTATTTTCACCAAGACCCGACTTCATTATTGCTTCAAGTTTTTGAATTTCTAATGTTATTTCAGCTTTTTCATAGAGTTTTTTAGCAAGATCTACTTCGATAGCTGAGTAGTTTTTCTGATTAACGGCCAGCTTGTTTTTCAGTTTTGCAAGCTTTAATTTTTCTCTGGATATTTTCATATCAAATTCGGCCTTATAAACATTATCTTTCATGTCAGCAGGCACCTGAGTAATCAGCTCTCGGTATGCCGGCGATCCAAGTGAGGTTATTGATTTTTGTATATTCTTGGTTGTTTCACACCCGATTGAAAATAAAAATGTTATTAAAAGCGCCAAGTTGACATGCCAAAACCTTTTCATGATTTTCTCCTTTTCTTTTGTTGATAGGAAAACAATCGGATTGCAGTGTGGAGATTTAATATCACAAAAGGTCATAATGATAAAGGTTGAAAAGCAGGCTTTGCTGATTCTATAGAATTAAAGAAATAATAATGTGTAAAATTTTTCATAATGTAAAATAAATTACACAGAAAATTATGTGCTATTTTTTTTTGAGAATTTATAATTAATTGATATGATTATATATATTTTAGCTGCTCTTTTTTGGTATAAATAATGCTTACTAAATAACTAAAGTCTAAATTGAGCAATTTTTTACTTGATCCGCACTAATTTTTTACGCATAAAAGACTTGCGAAAAGTCTTGACATATCCATTGGTATGCCTGCGCTTTTTACAAATCTTGTTGCATCAAAATGTCGGTGCATTTTTTCGCAACAAATCGTTCAACTTGGGAACGGTGGGCGAAATAAAATATATTGAGGAGTAAAGCATGAGTGATGTCTGTACATTGGATAATGGCGGCAGACGTTCCGGTGATGAAAGAAGGAATTTTTCATACACAAATTATTTTCCTGAAAGAAGATCCGGCAAAAACCGAAGATGCGGAGTTGATAGGAGAAATGTGCGTTATACTCACAGAGAAGGTATAGAGAGAAGATCTGTTTAAACTATAGTTTGCAATGGTAATCAAACGGGCAGTGCCGGATACGGCGCTGCTTTTTTTAGTTCTTCTCTGACAAGTTCTATAGACTTTCAGATAAATAATTTCACTGTGTTATCAGTCGTCAACGTATAACTAATACGCCTTCCTCTTTCTGGCCTTGTGAAATTAATTGAGTGTAACTAAAATAAAACAATGCCATATTGATGATGGTTCCCTATTATGTGATACAATTCGTTTTCAAATAACGTAGGGCAACGCCTGTGGTTGCCCTTCCGCCCTGTGGTTGCATATTATCAGGGCAGACACAGGGGCCTGCCCCTACGGGATATTGCCGAATACATTGGGCAGGATTTTCCGGAGGTTCGAATCGTTTTGCACATTCCACCAATATCTCGCATATATCACAGAGCGGGGAACCATCC
>JABZFQ010000054.1 GCA_014237365.1 Desulfobacteraceae bacterium
ATTCGCCCTTTATATTCTCCTGGAGGAATAAGTATTCTTCCAACCCTGATTTCTGCCGGCAGCAATCTCCAGTGGCGAACATCTGCCTGCTCCGATGCCCAGCTTGCAGCTTGACTTGCTGATTTGACTAACAATCCAAGCAGTTCGCCGCCCCGACGCTTTGCAGTCTTATAAGCCTGCCTTGCTGCCAGATATTTTGCGGTAGCTCTGGCAATAGCTTTTGCCTTAATGCTGTTGATCCTGTTTTTTAAATTCATTACAGCAATGGAAGCTATATCTTCCATTAATTTTGTTTCAAAAATATATGAACAACTATTGCTCAAATTTTCCAGATAAATCTTGCTTTTAGAAATTCGATATCTTCTTTTCTTAAACTCAGGATAAGCGATCTTAGCCACATGATTATCAGGCATTGGAACTAAAAAAATTGTTTCAGCTTTTACAGGCCCAAATCCATTGTAGTGGATAAAAAATATCTCTGCCAGGCTTTTTTTCTCAATCGGGTTAATAAACAAAACGTTACTATATTTATTTTGAATATTCCTAAATTCTTCATGAAAATCCAATGATAGAGACAATGTAAGTAAATTCTCAATCAGAAAAACCGGCGGAGATACTCCATAGTTTCTAATATAGTCATTTTTATATATATTCTCAGCCTTCCAATAGGAGATATATGCATCATTTATCTCTCCTTCTGTTTCGTAAAGAACGCCCATTAAAAAACGGATAAATGCATCTTCTCTGTAAACATTTTTTTTGTCATCCTCATATTGTGAATTGAAGATATTTAATTTGTTGTCAATCTTTCTGGCTTCTACAAGAGCATCTTCAAGAGAACCCAAGCCGACATAGTTCATAGCCATAAATAAATTCACCAATGCACTTTCAAAATCTTCACCTCTATATGGAATGGTATTGTCGTTAATTATAAAAGATGCGATATGTTTTGAAATAGACTTAGTGTATAGCTCATCCATAATGGACTCAGCTTTAGCCAGACTCTGATTGCTTTCTGAATAACGGCGGGCATAATGAGCGAGAATTCCTTCATCTAAATAATAAATAACAGCATTTAGCTTATCAAAAGCTTTGGTATTTTTCCTTGCCAGATACCAGGCGGAATCAAATTCCTGGTTAAGAAGGTATTCATCAACCTTGGCATAATACTTAAGACTGGGGGCGCATGAGAAAAGCAAAAACCCCGACAGGATAAGAGGGCATAGAATAATTATAATATTCTGTCTGATCTTAGGCAAAATTGCCATTTTGAAAAGCTACCATGATAATCCTGGCTTCTTAATAAGCTTTTTAATCTTCTTTTCGCCGACCCAAACCTTAATGTTATTTGCCATGGCAATTAGCTCAAGATTGACCTGATAATACATTACCGCCTTCCCGCTGGCTTCATCCCTAATAGTGTTTATTACGCCAATCAACATGAAATCCGCCCCAACTTCCTCGCCAGGGCCCTTCATGGTATCTTCTGAAGCGTGTCTAGCCATATCAAGTCTTTCCTCACGAATCTGAGCTCGTTCACCTTTTGAAGCTACAAATTGAACTTGCCCTGAATTAATCAAAGCCCTTTCAAGATCTTTAACAAAAGTCTGAATATTTATATGCTCATGGCTCCGGTTTTTTATAAAACCCACAATCAATGTAGGCATCCGGTGCTTTTTGCTTTTAAAGCTTTCTAAGAATGGTTGCTTAAGACAATCCCTAATCATATCCTCAGCAACCAATCTGGAATCAGTATCATTCCAGCGGCCGCTTATATCAATAATTTTATCGACGTCTATTCTTTTTATCTTTGGGGTTGAAGCGCAACTCGTCAAAAAGGAAGCAATTCCTATAATCATCATCATTAAAATAATTCTATGATGCTTCATTTTTTTCCTCTCGCCATTTCTTGACATAGCATATAAAAAGTGTTAGATATAAAAAAATCGGGGCGTGGCGCAGTCTGGAAGCGCACTTGAATGGGGTTCAAGGGGTCGGAGGTTCAAATCCTCTCGCCCCGATCAAAAAAGTTCAATAAATTGCATTTCCGTTTCGATGGTGACCTTGCCCACACCTTCGATGGAGTCCCGTGCGTTGACGCACAGGTTGATCAGGAGCTGATCAATCTTAGGGAAGTTATTTAGTCCACGTTCCTTATATCAATTTTTTGCGTTTTGTATAACTGTGGATTTCTGCATAGTTCTCAGCTTTGCCAGCTCCCAAATATAATCATAGAGATGAAGGCCCTTGCTGGCAGCTATTATTTCTCCATCTTTCACACCTATCTCCTGCGCCATATACTCTTTTAACATCTGTATGGCTCCGAGATTAGCCGGAAAGCCTCCCCACAGATCCCACGATCTGAAGTAAACCATAAAATGAAGCTTTCCATAGCGGATTCGGGTATCAATGCCACGCAGGCAGGGAGGATCTTTTAGATATAAAGCCTCCTGATTACCCACTGTCATATATGCCTGGTTTGTGCCGTGGCCATCTTCTTTATACATACTGATTACTTCTGCTATCTGTGACTCAAGATACTGACCATAAGTATAATCTTCGGTAGGCTGTTTTTCAGAGGTCATAAGATAAGGAAGGTACTCTTCTAAGTATCCATTGGCTACAGGGTTCGGAATTCCTAGAGATGGGGGTATGTCGGGAAGAAGCGGACGTATGCCGGGATGTTTTATGTGAATTGTTATATAATCAAACTCAAGTCTCTCCTGTCCTTCATAACTGCCTCTGTCTATTTTATATCTGTGCCCACTATTTATAATGCTGTAAACGCACTGGTACCAGGCATCCGGTATGTCCCTGGCTTCTATTGATATTATATTCAACATATTATATTACAGCTATCGTTAAATGGTTGTTATTTATGGATATAGCTTAATTGTTAAAAAATTAGTCAATTGATGTATCTTAGGAACGGGGACGAAATAAAACCCATTTGACTATTTTTCAATCAACTCTTTAACTATATTATTAAATATCCAGTGTGCTTACATCAAGAGCGTTGTTCTGTATAAAAGCTCTTCTTGGTTCAACCTCTTCTCCCATAAGAATAGTAAATAATTGATCAGCTTCAACAGCATCTTCTACTTTGACTTGAAGCAGGATTCTTTTTTCAGGATTCATGGTTGTTTCCCACAACTGATCGGGATTCATTTCACCAAGACCCTTGTATCTCTGAATGCTCATTCCTCTTTTGCCTTCTTCCATCAAAAATAAAAGAAGGCTCATCTTGTCTTCAAAACATAACGAATCTTTTTCATTATCTTTACTGAACACATAGAAAGGTGGCTTATCATATTTATATATTTTTTTGCCTAAGACCATGGTTTTTTGAAATATAGATGAATATATCAGATCTCTGCCTATTCTAATCTGCTTGATATCTTTACCTGATAAATTTGTTATAAACCCGTTTGTTGTTCTCTCTTCGCCAGGTAAAACAGAAAAATTATATAAATTACGCTCATCATTAAAATGCAACTCTCCAACAATATATCCTTTATTGGACATAGAGTTTTTTAAATGTAACATCTTTTCTTTGTCTTTAAGAAACTGTTTATCCTCAACACCTTCTTTTATTAACAATTCCGTTAAATCTAAATTAATTCCGCGCATTTCCATTTGTTGAATATAAGCAAAATATTCGGAAAGATCTCCAATGAAAACATATAGGTTATGCTCTTTTAGTATCTCTTTTTCGTCTCCGAATTTTATAGCTTTATTATTACAGAACCTTTTTAAAACATAATCATTAAATTCAGGCTCATCTTTCAGATACATAGCGTTTTTGCCTTTTCCTACCCTGAAAAGTGGAGGCTGAGCTATATATAAATATCCATTATCAACTATTTCGTGCATCTGTCTGTAAAAAAATGTTAAAAGTAGAGTTCTGATATGGGAACCATCAACATCAGCATCCGTCATTATAATTACTTTATGATACCTGATTTTTTCTATATTATATTCTTCTGTTCCAACGCCCGTACCGAGTGCTGTGATCATATTCTTAATTTCTTCACTTCTGAGAATTTTATCAAACCGCGCTTTTTCAACATTTAATATTTTTCCTTTTAAAGGAAGTATGGCCTGAAATTTTCTATCTCTTCCCTGTTTGGCTGAACCACCTGCTGAATCTCCCTCTACAAGAAAAAGCTCTCTTTGTGAAGGGTCTGAAATCTGACAATCAGATAATTTTCCAGGAAGGGTTGAATCTATTAAAGCGCCTTTGTTTCTTGCAAGATCCCTTGCTCGTTTTGCCGCATCTCTTGCTCTTGCCGCATCAACTGATTTTGCGACAATCTTTTTAGCTATATTCGGGTTTTCTTCTAAAAATATACTTAATTTTTCATTAACAAGAGACTCAACAAGGCCCTTTACTTCGCTGTTTCCAAGTTTTGTTTTTGTTTGTCCTTCAAATTGAGGCGATTTTATCCTTATGCTTATTATTGCGGTCAAACCTTCTCTTACATCGTCTCCGCTTAATTTTACCTGAAAATTTTTTGGAAGATTTCCATTTGCAGTATATTGATTTATTGTTCTTGTTAAGGCTGTTTTAAAACCTATAAGATGAAAACCTCCCTCAACTGTATTAATATTATTTGCAAAAGAAAATATATTTTCCTTAAAAGTATCATTGTATTGAAGAGCTACTTCGATATGAACGTCGTTTTTAACCCCTTCGACGAAAACAGGTTTATGTAAAGGTGTGTGGAGTTTATTAAGGTATTCAACAAATGAAGATATACCTCCCTTATAAAAAAACTCATTTTTATTATCTGAGCGCTCATCTTCTATGGTTATTCTTAACCCCTTATTTAAAAAAGCAAGCTCCCTTAATCTTCGAACAAGTATATCGTAACTGAAATCGTCTGAGTTTAATATTTCCGTGTCTGGAAAAAAATGTATTTTTGTGCCTCTTTTATTTGTTTTACCCAAAACTTTCAATTCACTTGTTTTTTTCCCTTTTGCGTATGTTTGATAATAAATATTCCCATTATTGTAAATTTCCAGCTCAAGAAATTTCGATAACGCGTTGACCACAGAAACCCCTACACCGTGCAGGCCGCCTGAAACCTTATAAGAATTGTCATCAAATTTTCCTCCGGCATGAAGTTTAGTCATTACAACCTCTACTGCAGGAATCCCCTCTGTTTTATGTATACCTACCGGAATACCTCTTCCATTATCTTCAACGCTTACACTGTTATCGGTATGAACTGTAATATAAACAAAATCACAATAACCCGCCATAGCTTCATCAATGCTATTATCCACAACTTCATAAACAAGATGATGAAGCCCTTCAATATCGACATTCCCTATATACATTGAAGGCCTTTTTCTAACAGCTTCCAAACCTTCAAGTATTTTTATATTATCTGCTGTATATGTTTCTATTTGTTTATTCATATTCTCATCGGCATAACTACACTTAAAAAACTTTTATCATTTTCACCCTCAATTAAACAGGGTCTTTCTTCATTAACAATATTAATAATTATTTTATCATCATCAATTACATTTAATGTTTCAATAAAATATCTTGGATTAAAAGCAACCTTTATGGGCTTTCCTTTGAATTCTATTGATATTTCTTCTTTTGATTCACCGATATCGGGATTTATGGTTGTTATAACAAGCCTTTTGTCTGAAAAATTAAAAATTGCACTCTTATAATTTTCTGAAGATAAAATAGACATTCTTTTAAGCATCATAAGAAATAGTTTTTTATCAAGATTTATTGTATAGCTATCTTTTTTGTTTATAATATCCTTATATTCAGGAAAGTCACCTTCAAGAAGTCTTATAATAATTATCTCTTTATCTTTTTTTATTACAAAATTATTATTTTTAACGCCAACTTGCACAACTCCTTCATTGGTTAGAAATTTGGAAACTTCATTTAAACCTTTTTTTGGAATTATAATTCCCATGTTAGATGGTAAATCAACATCTGTTTCATAAATATAATCAACAGATGAAAGTCGACTTCCATCTGTTGATACCATTTTGACATTTTTTTTATCTTTATTAATAATTGTTTCAAAAAACACACCATTAAAATGAGCCCGCTTATCATCTGCAGCTCCACTTATTACAACAGATCTATCAATCATTAATTTAAGAGATTTTGAATCAATTTTAAAAAAATCAACATTTTCTATATTTGGACTATCGGGGAAGTCGGAAGGATTCATACCAACGATATTATATCGGACATTTTCATTACCAATCTCAATCCAATTATTTTCAACTTCATTAATATTAATTTCATCAACAGGAAAATCTCTTACAATCTCATAAAGTTTTCTTGCATTAATAGCCACTGTACCGTCTGTTTCAATGGACGCAGGATAAATACCCTCAAAGCCTGTTTCAAGATCTGTTACTGTAAGTATTATTTCTGAATTAGATGTTCTAATTAATATAGCTTCGGTTATTGCAAGATTACTTTTACGACCAGTTAAACCCTGAATTTTTGATAATACATCAATAATATCATTTTTGTTTACAGTAAACTTCATATCTATTCCTTAATAAATAAACTATTAATATTAATAAGTAGTATTGTTTATAAGTCTAATAACTTTTTAATTATTTAATTTTATTGATAAAATTATTATTATTTATTATCAAAAAATATAAATAATATTGTTTGATAATAATAGAAATATAAACATCATATTTTATCTTGTTCATAAAAAACAAATTTTTGACAAATTATTATATCATTTTCAACAATTTTTTAATTGTATAGGAAATTATAAAATAGAATTCCCTTTAAAGTGAGTGAATATAAACGTTCATGCTGTTATTTTAATCCGCCTAAAGGGCGTTTTGTTCTTCCACAGGCAAACAAGCAGCCGTGCATCATCGGCCAAAAAATCGGGCTCCGTGTTGTTATATTTTTTCATTTTATATATAAAAATATATACTGTTTACAGAGTAGTTACAAGAAATTTTTAAAAATAAACTTTTTAAGGAATGGGGAAGTTATTTCGTCCACGTTCCTAAGGATTCATTTATGAAATTTATTGCAGATATTCATGTTCATTCTAAATTTGCAAGAGCAACAGCAAAAAATATGGATCTTGAGAATCTATATATTTCAGCTCAACTTAAAGGAATAACAATTGTCGGAACTGGTGATTTTACACATAACGGATGGTTTTCGGAAATAAAAGAGAAATTGCAACCGGCTGAGGAAGGACTTTTTAAACTAAAAGATGAGTTATCTCAAAAATGCGATGAAAAAGTTCCATTATCATGCCGCAATAAAGTCCGCTTTCTTTTAACTTCAGAAATCAGCAATATATATAAGAAAAATAATAAAACTCGAAAAAATCATAATCTTGTATTTATGCCTGATCTTGATTCCGTATATAGCCTGAATTTAAAGTTAGATAAAATTGGTAATATAAAATCAGACGGAAGGCCCATTCTTGGTTTAGATGCCAGGGATCTTCTGGAGATAGTTCTAGAAACATCAGAATCAGCACTCTTTATACCCGCTCACATATGGACCCCCTGGTTTTCGCTTTTTGGTTCAAAATCAGGTTTTGATTCCATTGAAGAGTGTTTTGAAGATCTTTCTAATTATATTTATGCTGTAGAAACGGGTCTTTCTTCAGATCCATTGATGAACTGGAGGGTTTCAGGTCTGGACGGTCTTACGCTTGTATCAAATTCTGATGCTCATTCCCCTTTTAATCTCGGCAGGGAAGCGAATATTTTTAGTACAAGCCTTTCTTATCCAAATGTTATATCGGCAATAAAATCAGGTAATCCAGGAGAATTTTTAGGAACTTTCGAGTTTTATCCTGAGGAGGGAAAATACCATCTTGATGGACACAGAAAATGCAAGGTTTGTTTAAAGCCAAACCAGAGTATAGCAAATAATGGTTTGTGTAATGTATGTGGAAAACCCCTGACTCTCGGCGTGTTATACAGAATTGAAGAGTTGGCGGACCGACCCGAAGGTTTAAAACCGGAAAAATCACATCCATATTATAATATTATTCCTCTCGCAGAAATATTATCAGAAATTTTAAATGTAGGACCAAAATCTAAAAAAGTTCAGCGAAATTATATGGCTGCGCTCGAATCCCTAGGGCCGGAATTCGAAATACTTCATAATCTTTCTATAAATAATATTGAAAAAGCCGGTATCCCTTTACTTGGAGAGGCAATTAATCGTATGCGCAAAAAAAAGGTTACTATTTTTCCAGGTTATGATGGAGAATATGGAAAGGTAAAAATTTTCATACAGGGCGAGAAGGAAAAACTTTTAGGACAAAAACAACTGTTTATTATTCCTGAAGAGACAACTTCCCTTGTTGCAGACACTTTGGTTAAATCCTTAACGCATCAAAAAACTTGTAAAATTCCAAAAAAACAGACACCCCGGTTTTCCAAAGAACCAATTAAAACAAAAGATAATACACCAGGAAAAATATTTAATCCACTTAATAAAGACCAGCTCAAAGCAGTTAAGCATAAAACCGGCCCTTTGTTGATTGTGGCCGGCCCGGGCACAGGTAAAACACTTACACTCACACACAGAATCGCTTATATTATCACAGAAAGAAAGGTTTCGACAGATAATATACTTGCTGTAACATTTACAAACAAAGCAGCTCGTGAAATGAGGGACAGGCTTTTATTATTAATGGATAAAACAAAAAATCTGCCTGAAGTTACTACATTTCATTCTTTTTGTTTTAAAATTTTAAAAGATCTGAATAATGATAAAAATTATACGATAATAGATGATTATGATCGAAAGGAATTAATAATAGAGGCAATAAACCAGGCTGAAATTAAAGGAGTTAAAGTTTCAAGAAAACCCCTGGCCCTGTTAAAGATGATTGTTTTTGCTAAACAAAACATACTTTCTCCGCAAGACAATTTAAAAGAAATAAATGAATCGGAAAGAGAAGAACTTTCTGTTATTTATAAGGAATATCAAAGTATTTTATCAACTGAGGAGCTTTACGATTATGAAGATTTGATTTTTAATATAGTAAGGCTGTTAGAATCAGAAATGGATTTTTGTAAAAAATATCAAGATAAATACAAATATATATTTGTTGACGAATATCAGGATTTAAACCAGGGACAATATAGAATTATAAAAGCCCTTACAAAGCCTGACAGCAATATATGTGTTATCGGTGATCCAGACCAGTCAATATATGGATTCAGGGGTTCAGATATTCGTTATTTTAAGAGCTTTCTTAGAGACTACCCCGAAGCTGAGGCTATAAATCTAAATCAAAACTATCGATCAACCGAAACCATACTTGAAGCATCATACCAGACCATAAAAAACCATAGAGATTACAATGCATTGGATTCTGCTTCACGTGTTTATTCCGATATTAAAGGGTCAAAAAAAATAAATATTATTGAGCTTGTTTCTGAAAAAGCTGAGGCCGTAGCTATTGGTAAGATAATCGAAAAAATGGTAGGAGGAATTGGATTTCATTCTATTGACTACGGAAGCGTTGATAGTTCTTGTACAAAAAAACAAATGGGTTTTTCTGATTTTGCAGTGTTATTTAGATCCTGGATTCAAAGCAAGATCATTGCAGATGTTTTTGATAAGGCCAATATTCCATATCAGATAATAAGTAGAGAAAATGCTTTTAATTCAAAGGGTGTTTCAGAGCTGTTATCTTTTTTAAAAATAATTGATGGGAGAGGTTCTTATATTGATTTTGAAAGAATTATATATTTAACAAAATCAGGTATCGGTAAAAAAACCTTAGAAACATTCAAAACATGGTGTTATAAAAACAAATTTTCGCTTAAAGAAGCTATTTTAAAAGCTTGTCGTTTTCCTGTTGATGGTATGAGCAGGTCAAGCCAGCAGAAGCTTTATGATTTTATTACTGATATCTTAAAAATAAAAGAAAAGATTAAAGATTTGATCCTTGAGGAAAAACTTTTGTATTTATCTGAAAAAACAAAAATCAAAGATATAATTACAGAACAAGCCTTAAACGATATAATTGTTATGACACGCAATCCGGATGTAAAATCCAGAGACCTTCTTTCATCAGTAGCTCTTCATACAGATACGGATATTTATTCCTCCCGGGCAGAAAAAGTCTCACTAATGACCATGCATACAGCCAAAGGTCTTGAGTTTCCGGTGGTTTTTATTTCCGGCTGCGAAGACGGATTTATACCTATGAGAAAATACGGAGATGAAGAACCGGACATTGACGAAGAAAGAAGGTTGTTTTATGTAGCAATGACTCGTGCAAGAGAAAAACTTTACTTTACATATGCAAAAAAACGCAGAGTTTATGGAAAGATGATTGCAAGAGAGATTTCTCCGTTTATAAACGATATAGAAATGAGTTTAATAAAACATGAAGAGAGCCATTTTAAAAAAACAAAAAAGAAAACCGGTGTTCAGTTAAAATTATTTTAAGGAACGTGGACGAATTAACTTCCCCAAGTAGGCGCACAGATTTGGGTCGAATTTATTTGATCTCAGATCACAAAAGTTGATGGAATAGCTTACCTATTTCAATATTTTTGGGATTTGAGATCAGACAAAGGCGATCTGAAGCTGTGATGCATAGTTGGGGAAGTTATTTCGTCCACGTTCCTAATCGTAAAGGTTCACCACAAAACGACACGGAGTTTCACTGAAAGATGAAAATTGCTGACGAAACAACAGCTAAAGAAGCTATAGATATCTGGCGCAATAAAAACCCCAAAGAACAATTACGTTACATTCTACTATCCATTGAAACCCTGGAACTAAACCAGATGCATTATGAAAATAGAGGTAACGAGAAAGGAGTTATAAGATCTGAAAACGCAATAGATATACTGATCCGGAGAAGAAAAGAAATAGAGGCCGAGTTATAGCTCGCCCGAATGGCGTCAGGTCAGTAGCGCATAATGACATTGGTAAGGAACGTGGACGAAATAACTTCCCCAAATCTGTGCGCCTACTTGGGGAAGTTATTTCGTCCACGTTCCTTAATATCTCAAATAAAGTCATAAGGCGATAGTGTCCCTTTAATCACTCCAGCAGGAATGGAGGGATTTGTTGAGAAAACAAGGAAGGAGCTTGCCATACGGACTAAAGGAAGAAAGCTGCTTGAGTAGCTTGAAGGCATTTCAACCTCAAGAGTCAGCGGCTTGCTATAATAGCATTTCCGGTATCAAAAACAGCGATATTGGGGCTAAAAACGGCTATTTCTGGAATATTAATCTAAATATTTCAAGATGATAGCGTGGCCCGACCCTAACTTACCCGACCCTAACTTCATTCTTCCCTAAAAATTCATATTCATGCCGGCTATGAACCTGAATCCATCGTCAGGATAACCAGCATGGAACTCGAAATCGGTATCAAAAAGATTATTAATATGGACGAAAATCTCGCAGGTCAGCGATTTAATCAATATCGGATGAATAGTCTTTAGATTTACCACACAATAGGAATCTAATTTCCTGGACTGAACAGTGCCCGGACTGCTATACTGGTGGCTTAAAGCCTTGAATATTGCCTCAACCTTTGTCCCTGTTGGAAGCACAAATTTTCCTGTAAGCTTTGCATTATGTCGTGGCGAATATGGCAGGTCTTTGTTTGTTTCCCTGTTTTCTGTGTCCTGATAAATGTAGCTCAAATCCAAAGAGATATTTTCCTGCCATTTGGAGGTCAAAAAAATCTCCGCCCCCTGCTTATAAGCCCGGGAGATGTTCTCCGGGGAATAGATCAAGTTTTTTTCATCCCTTAAATAAATGATTATGTCCCTGGTATCGGTCCTGAACAATGTTGCGCTAAGAATGGTCTTTTTGCTGAACCTATGCTCCAGGCTCAGATCACAGGAATAAATATTTTCTTCACTTAGGTCCGGGTTCCCTCTTACTTGGTCAATGGAACCGTGGCTTGGCTGGTATAATTGATTAAAGGAAGGAATTTCAACAGAGTATCCGACATTGGTCTTGAGCAAGGTGTTTTGGCCAACTGCATAGCTCAGACCAATGTTTCCAGCAGGAAAGTATCCAAAATCGCTGGTGTGCTCTGCCCTCAGACCAAGGCTGATTGTGAAATCGTAGATTTCACGATCGTGCTGCAAATGAAGCGATGCCTTTTCACGATGATGATCACCTGAAATATCATGTTCCACCTCGTTTTTTTCTAACAAGCCCCCCAGTCTCAAGGCACCTCTCTCTTCATGTGACCAGATGGTTTCACCCTTTATTCCGTATTTGCAGTTTTCTAATGTCGATATTCTTCCGTCATCGGCTCTATCTTTGAGTTTCCCATTATCCGCATACCATTTCATGGTGAACTCGCCTGTATCGCCTATGAGTCCGTCCGTATGAAAGTCAAGCGACCCCTTTCGGTATTTTTGCCTGGCATTGGGGGTTTCATTATCAGTGGGTCCTGGAGATCCATGCTCTGTTTGGTAATAACGAACGTTAAGGTCATATTTGGTTTGTAATGGGCTCTTTTTGCTCCAATTAAAACTGAAGTTGCCGCTGTCCCGGTCACTATTTGGCCGTTTTCCATCTTTGTGACCGCCTCCGGCCGTGAGCATGATGCTCCCCTGATCCTGGGAAACGGTGTATGTGCAACTGGCATTGGCCGTGCCATAGGATCCGCCTCTCATCTTGAACCGGCCTTTGTTTTTGCTCTTTTTGGATGTGCTTCTTGTTGGACTTACAGTCACAATATTGACTGCCCCTGCTGTACTGCCCTGCCCAAGCCAGACCGGCACAGGCGGTTTGAACACCATGACCTTTTTTACGACTTCAATAGGGATGCTGTTCAGATCAACACCGCCATACTGGCTGGAGTTGATCGGCCTGCCGTCCAGCAGGATCAATACAGAGCCCGATCCTCCGCCCCTGATAGAAATCTTTGTTCCCATAGAACCGCTGCTTTGTCTCACATCCACACCCGGCATGGAAGCAAGAGCCTCTCCCACTTCAAGAAAGTTCCGTTTTTTTATCTCCTCCTGATTCATGACAACCACATTCTGGGGATGGTTTTTCACATATTGGGGAATCCGTTCTGCCGTAACAGTAATCGGGGCCAGCCTTTGAACCTGGCTTTCAACCCGGGTTGAATGGTCTTCGGCCAGGATCGGAGATGATAAAAGAAAAAATAGTAAATACCCTGTAAAAAGGGTGAATAATAAAATGTAACGGTTTATATTTTTCATTTGATTATTCATATGCTTCCTGTAGATAATAAGGTTTGTTGCTATATCATAGCAATAATGTTCCTTGAAGCCATTTTTTGAAAACAACATCCTGAATCTGATAATTACCGTTTTTTACAATAATTTCTTTTTTTATAAGACTTGACAGGGTTTTTGTAACCAAAGAGCCGGTTTTCAGGTTAACCGATTTTAAAGAATCCGCATTAAAAAGGTTGGATCCGTTATTCAACAGGATCAGCTTTAAGGTTTTTTTTTGATTAATACTTAAGGTTTCCCATAATATGGTGTGTTCCGGACTTCTTTTTTCTACGATTGTATTTTCCACCTTATTAATAATATCAGTAGAAAATCCTTTTTTTGCCGGTTCCTCCCAGAGATGAAACAGGAAGTTCTGAATATACATTAGATATTACACTTTTATAATTATACCTATAATTGTAATATCTAATACATATTATATATAATATCAAGCATTACATCCTCTTTGCACGCCTTTTGGATGTTGCGGAATCCATTTTTTATATCTTTTTTCTCCACCCAGCGGCCAAAAGACCAATGAGGCCAATTACAATGGCTATTATTATCCAGGATGAATCAGAAACGGTTATTTTTTCTTCAATTATCTCGTATCCTTCAATCTTTTCTTTATCCGCCGCATTCCCCTCAACCACCTTTTCCTCCTGACGAATCTTTTCGGTAACCTTGGCAAGCTTTTCTTGCGCCTTTTCCAGATCCATTCTATAAAGGTTGAAGTTCTATTTCGACCTCGTTTCTACAGACTTTCAGATAATTAATTTTACAAGGCCAGAAGGAGGAAGGCGTATTAGTTATACGTCGACGACTGATAACGCAGTGAAATTAATTATCTGAAAATCTGAAAGTAGTGAAAGCTACATGTTTCAGAAGGATGGTGGGTAGATATGCAAAATAAAAATAGTGTTTTTAAAAACGGAAGCGTGTGGTTGAAAGCTGATTTTCACCTTCATACAAGAACTGATAAGAAATTTAAGTATGATGGTGAAGAAAATGATTTTATAAATAATTACATCAAACAGCTCAAAAAAAATGATGTTGGAATCGGCCTGATTACAAATCATAATAAATTTGACTTGGGCGAATATAAAGCTCTTAAAAAGAAAGGCGTTAAGGAAAACATTTATTTATTGCCGGGTGTGGAGCTTTCCGTAAATGACGGCTCAAACGGCATACATTGTTTAATTGCTTTTGATTATGATGTCTGGGTAAAAAATAATGATAACTTTATCGAACAGTTTCTTAATTCCGCATTTGAAGGTGTTGCCAATCGTGAAAATAAAAACATCCGGTGCAAATACAGCCTTTCTGATTTATTTAAAAAACTTGAAGAACACAAAAAAGCCCGGCGGGATTCGTTTGTCATTATGGCGCATATTGAACAAAAAAGCGGTTTTTGTAATGAACTTGATGGTGGCAGAATAACGCAAATCGCAACTGATGAGCATTTTAAAAAAAATGTATTGGGATTTCAGAAATTAAGAACAATTGATTTAAGAAACAAACTTGTTGAATGGTTCAACGGTGAAAACAACATACCTGTTTTTCTTGAAGGGTCAGACCCTAAAAAGCTTGATGAGGTTGGGATCCCCTGTAAGCAGTCTGATGAAAATGGTATTGAAGTTACAAAAGAATCTTATATAAAAACAGGAGATTATAATTTTGAAGCTATAAAATATGCTTTAACTGATAGAGAAAACCGTATCTCAACAGAAAAACCTGAAATTAATAACGCTTATATTAAATCAATTTCTTTCGAGGGCGGATTATTAGACAGGACAGAAATAAATTTTTCTCCTGAACTGAATAATTTTATCGGTATCAGGGGCAGCGGCAAATCATCTATCCTTGAAATACTTCGCTACACACTTGGAATTTCATTAGGCAATCAGGCAAGTGACAGAGAATATAAAAACAGCCTTATTGAGCATGTGTTAAAAAGCGGCGGCAAAGTAATAACTATAGTTGTTAATGAACATAAAAAAGAATACCGGATCGAAAAAATATATGGTCAAAAGGAAGATATTTATGAAAATGGAAAGCGTATAGACGTGCCCTCTATTGATACTGTATTTAAAAAACCGGTTTATTTTGGACAAAAAGACCTTTCTAATAAAAATATTGATTTTGAAGCAGACCTCGTCAAGAAGCTTATCGGAAACAAACTTGAAAATATCAAATCAAAAATAGCCATTAAAATAGCGGAAATCAAAAATATTATTACAGCGTCTAAAAAACTTGATAATATTGATGAACTAAAGAAAGAGATAAATGAGGTTGCCGAGAAGGCAAAATACCAGATCGCAGTGTATAAAGAGAAAGGGGTTGAAGGCAAACTGCGTCAGCAAAGCCGGTTCGATTCCGATATTTCAAGATTTAAGGAATTTTTAAATGATATTTCAAGATTTAAAAATGAAATTGAATCCTTGATAAATGACTACGCAACATTTTTTAATCAAACCGGTTTTGAGTCTGAAGAAAATAAAGAAATCTTTAGCGAAGCTGATAACTCGTTCAGACAGCTTGCAATCGAATTCAACAAATTAAATGAAATCAAGGAAAATACAGAAAAGCATGAAACCGCATTTATTGAACTTTTTAGCAAATTAAATGAAAAAAAGGAAAATCTTAAAGAAGATTTTGCTAAAATTAAAAGAAAAATAGACATCCCAAACCTTAATCCTGATGACTTTCTCAAACTTAACCGTCAAATTGAAATATGCAGATTAAAGCTTATTGAGATAGAAAAGTCTGAAAAGAAAAAAACTGAATATAATACCTTTTTAAACAAAAAAATATCCGAACTGAACAAGTTGTGGCATGAGGAATATAAGATACTGGAAAAAGAAGTAAAGAGAATTAATGAATATGAAAATTCGCTTTCTATTACAGTTGAATACAAAGGAAGAAAAGATAAGTTTTTAAACAAACTCAAACAAATTTTTAAAGGAAGCGGTATAAGAGAAGCAACTTATAATTCAATTAAATCATCATACAAAGATTTTATTGAAATATACAGAGATATGAACAACCTGAATTCAAATCTGAATATAAGTGAAAATTTATTAGCTGAATTTAAAAAGCGGTTTGAAGACAATATTTTTAATTTAATTTCATTTCGTGTGGAAGACAAGTTTATAATTAACTATAATGACAAACCGTTAAAAGACCATTCTCTCGGACAAAGAGCAACAGCGCTGATACTATTCCTTCTTGCTCAAAAAGAGACTAATGTGTTGATAATTGATCAGCCGGAAGATGATTTGGATAACCAGACGATTTATGAAGATGTTATAAAGGCGATAAAATCTTTAAAAGGCGATATGCAGTTCATTTTTGCAACTCATAATGCCAATATTCCGGTTCTTGGCGACAGCGAAAAGATACTCTCGTGCAAATATTCGGAATCAAAAATTGAAGTTCACGATGGAACGATTGACAATTATGACACACAGAAACAAATTGTTACAATAATGGAAGGCGGAGAAGAAGCTTTCAACCGCCGTAAAAACATATATGAATTATGGAGTATGAAAAAATGAATGCACTGGAATTGCTTGATATGATAAACGCAGGCGAAACAAGCTGTGTGCAGTTTAAAAAAAAACTTCAGCCGAAACAGGCCGGAGATATTGTCGCTGAAATGGTTGCCATGTCAAATTTTGAAGGGGGAACAATTTTAGTTGGAGTTGAAGATAAAACCGGAAATATAAATGGTCTGAGTTTTACAGAGATTGAAGCAGTAAACAATTATTTATTTAACTGGGCAACAAACAATATCAAACCTTCTGTAGCAGTTTTTACCGAAACAGTTAATATTGAGGGAAAAAATGTTCTAATTGTCACGGTACCACGTGGTATTGATAAACCGTATTGTGATAACGATATGGTTTATTGGATAAAATCAGCAGCAAATAAAAGGAAAGTATCGCCTGAAGAATTGAAGCGTTTGTTTCAGTCAGCCGAAAAATTATATGCCGAGCGGGAGTATATTAAAGATAGCAGTATTTCCGACATTGATTTGACCCTGTTCAGAAAATTTTATGAGAATAGATTCGAAGAAAAATTTGATAAGGATGCAATTTCACGTTTAATGACCAACCTTAAACTGGCAAAAGATGATAAACTTACATTAGCCGGCGCCCTGATGTTCAGCAAAAACTGTGAAATTTTACTGCCTGATTTTTATATCTCCGCAATATGGTTTTGGAACGATGATTTTATTGTTGATGAGTATCGGGCAAGTAATAACATTACGGGCAATATAGCACAGCAGTATAAAAAAGCTATTGATTTTGTCTTGGGTGCCTTGAAAAGAGTGCAGAACGACAAAAGTTTTAACAGTATTGGAACAATAGAAATTCCCGAAATAGTTTTGGTAGAAATTCTCGTTAACGCGCTGGTTCATAGAGACTACTTTATACATGATTCAATAAAACTCTTTGTTTTCGAGAACAGGATAGAAATAAAAAGCCCAGGCAAATTGCCGAACAACCTTACTGTCGAAGATATCAAGCATGGGATTCAGCGGCGTTCAAGAAATGTCATTCTTACTTCCTTTATAAGTGATATATTACCATACAGAGGTGTTGGAAGCGGCATATTGAAAGCATTAAAAGCTTATCCGAAAATTGATTTTGAAAATAACACACAAGCTGAATATTTTAAAGTCACCATTCACAGACCCGAAGAAAAACGATGAAACTCCATTTTGCCCCCAATCAGCAGTACCAGCTTGATGCTGTAAAATCCATAATTGATCTTTTTGAAGGCCAGTCTTTTTTGTCTCCATCAAGCAACAATTCCGGGTAATTGTTCAAAAAAGGAAAACAATCTCTATCTGCTATATCTGAGCTGGGCATAGAAAAAAAATGACTGGAACCACAGTTGCCGGCAAAAGCGGAAGCTGCCGGCCATATTCTCGTACAACACGCTTTTGATATAGAAAAAATTGCACCAAAATCTGAAAAATCACCGTGGATTTTAATCATTAAACTGGAAATACTTAAACGATGAACATTCTCCAATACGAATCAAAGATATGGGCAACTGCTGACTTATTGCGTGGCTGCGGTATTAAGGAATCCGAATGGCCATCCTTCATGATGCCGTTTTTTGCCCTTGCTATGATTGAAAGTCGCCTGGTGCGCATGTTTGACGATCTCAAAGCTGAAATCGGTGAAAAGATATTTAACGGTATAGATAAAAATGACCGTTACGACCTGATCCGCGACAAAGGTCAGGGGTATAACATCTTCATTCTTGAAAAAGGCCGGTCATTAACCGACATCTGCAAAAACGACAAATCGTTTGATATAGACTTTGATGCCTATCTTCAAGGTTTTGATGGCGAAACCAAAGACCTGCTTGGCGTGGACGCTACCGAGGGCGAAAAATTTCTCGACATCAAAGGCGTGATCACCAAACTCAAAGCCAAAAAGGTCTTGCTGGGTTTTACCAAATTATGGGCAGAGATTGATCTGACACCCTTCAATAACTCCGAAATCACCACTCTGGAAGAACACATCAAACGCAAGTGGGCGGATATCTCTGCCGAAACAGCAGGGGAGCAATACACGCCCGACGATGTGATCGCACTGATTGCCGAAATTATTGCTTCCAAAATTGAAGAATCCGACACCCTCTTAAAAATTTACGATTGCACCTGCGGCGGTGGTAATATGCTGTTTGGGGTTGAAGACCGCATTAACCAAAAATTCGAACGCCTGACCCAAACCTTTGGGCAAGACTGGAACGACGCACTCTACGCGCTGGCGAAAATTGAAAGCCGTTTTCGCCCTGATTCCAAAATCGAACATGGCAACACCCTGGTGGAAGACAAGTTCTACAACGATGAATTCGATGTGGTTATCGCCAATCCGCCCTATGGCGTGAGCTGGAAAGGCTATGCAAAAGACATCAAAAACGATAAAACCGAACGCTTTAAATATGTGCCCTCAATCTCAGACGGGCAACTGCTGTTTATGCAGCACCTCATATCCAAGCTCGACAGCGCAGGCATGGGCGTAGTGGTTCACAACGGTTCAACTCTGTTTAGTGGCGATGCCGGCTCGGCAGAAAGTAATATCCGTAAATGGATGTTAGACAGCGATATTGTTGAAGCAGTAATACAACTGCCAACTGATGAATTCTTTAACACGGGCATTTACACTTATTTGTGGGTGCTGAATAAAAACAAACAGCCACACAACAAAAACAAAGTGATGCTGATTAACGCCAGCGACAAATTCAAACCGCTGAAAAAAAGTAAAGGCTCCAAACGCAAAGAAGTGGACAAAGCCAGCCGTTTAGAGATTGTAGAAACACTTACAAAATACCGGAATAACGATTACGCCAAAGTGTTTGATAAAGAATTTTTTTACTTCAACAAACAGGCCATCAGGCTTACTAATGTTGATGAACAGGACAACAGCTTTGCCGATCAGCTTTCTGAGGGGAAAAAGTCTCTCAAGCTAAAACCGATGACTCTCTTTGATGGAACAACCACGCTGAACAGTTTTGAAATTACCGACTACGATAGAGAGCAGTTCTCTTCTCTCAAAGAGTGTTTTGCAGAGCAGTGGAAATCATGGGCAGCAGGGCTTGATTACAAAGAACAGCCCATTGCCGTTACTACAAAAGTGGGTGTTTACTCCTACAATAACGAAAAAGAGATGCTGATCTGCAGGCAGAACGGTACAACCAAAGAGCTTGGCTGTGGAAAAATCGTTATTAAAGCAGCGTACAAAAAAGCAGTAAAAAGAAAAATTGAGCATATTGCCGTTACAGTAGAACTTACGCCGGATTACCTGAAAGATTATGAGATCATCCCCTTCCATAAAGACGAAGCCGCCAATCAGGCTGCTATTGCCTCCTTTATGGCCAAATACATCAGCAAGCCCTTTGAATATTTGGAAAATGTGGTGGGCGTGGAGCTGAATTTTAACAAGATTTTCTACAAGCCGGAAAAGCTGCGGGAGGTGAGCAAAATTTTGGGAGAAATTGCAGTGCTTGATCACAAGTTAAAGGAATTAGAAGCGGAATTGGCATTATGAGTAATACCAATTTTGTGAGATATGATGCCTATAAAGATAGTGGGGTTGGGTGGCTTGGGGAGGTACCAGCGCATTGGGATATATGCCGTTTAAAAGAGCTATCTAATATTCAAAATAGTAATGTTGATAAAAAATCGCACGAAGGTGAAACGCATGTTCAGCTTTGCAATTACGTTGATGTTTATAAAAATGAATTTATTAATGTATCACTAAATTTCATGTGGGCAACCGCCGATGAATCTGAGATTAAGCGGTTTAGAATCAAAAAAAATGACGTGTTGATTACTAAAGATTCTGAAACCTGTGATGACATAGCTATACCAGCTTTGGCCACCGAATCTCTTGATGGTGTTCTTTGTGGGTATCATTTGGCACAGTTTAGAACAAAAGATAAGACACTTTTGGGGTCTTATTTATTCAGACTTTTTCAGTCTAAAAGTTATGGGTTTCGTTTTGTCATATCCGCAAAAGGCATTACTCGTGTTGGGCTTGGTCAATCAGCAATAATTAATTCTTTAACGCCTGTTCCTCCTTTATTAGAACAAACCACCATCGCCGCCTACCTCGACACCAAAATCGCCCACATTGATCGCAAGATAGACCTGCTCAGCCAAAAGGCGGCGCAGTACGGCATGCTCAAACAATCCCTTATCAACGAAACCGTTACTCGCGGATTAGATAAAACCGTGGCAATGAAAGACAGCGGGATTGAGTGGATAGGGGAAGTGCCAAAACATTGGGAGGTACAACGGATTGGAACAGCTTTTGAAGAACGAAGTGAAAAAGTAAACGATACGGACTATCCGCCGTTGTCTGTCTCTATGGGGGGTATCGTCCCACAAATAAAATCTGTTGCGAAAACAAATAACAACGAAAACCGTAAACGCGTTGCAGTGGGTGACTATGTCATTAATAGTCGTTCGGACAGACGAGGAGCGTCTGGTATATCCATTTATGATGGTTCTGTGGCTGTCATTAGTATTGTGCTCTCACATAGGCAATCATTTTTTGGAAAATATTTACATCATCTATTTAGGAGCTACCGCTTTATCGAAGAGTTTTATCGCGTTGGCAGAGGCATAGTGGATGATTTATGGACAACTCGGTATTCAGTAATGAAGGCGATTGAATTTGCTTGCCCATCTTATGAAGAGCAAGAAATCATCGCTGACTACCTCGACGAAAAAACCGCCCAGATTGACCGCATTGTCGAAACCATCAACTCCCAGATCGAAAAACTCAAAGAACTGCGAAAAACTCTGATTAATGATGTAGTAACCGGCAAAATTAAGGTGATGAAATGATTAGTGATTCTAAAAGAGAAGCAGCATCGAAGAGGCTGAAAAAATGAACAATAAAAAAGACAGGTTTGACGATTTTGAACCTGCTGAATCTAAAGACCTGGAAAATGAATCTCTTGATCTAAAAGACCCTTTTGATCCAAAAGAGATTGATATCCAAGTCCAGCAGACAACAATGAGTACCCTGATTGATCGTCTTGCCCATAATGAAATTGATCTAAACCCGGATTTTCAAAGGACTGCTGATTTATGGAACTCTAAAACAAAAGGACGTTTGATAGAATCTCTTCTTATTCGTTTTCCAATCCCTGCCTTTTACTTTGATGCAACAGATGAAGATAAATGGTTGGTTGTAGATGGGTTGCAACGACTCACGTCAATAAAAAAATTTGTGATTGACAAAAATTTGAAGTTGAATGGCCTTGAATTCATTAAAGAGTTTGAAAAAAAAAATTATGATAATTTACCAAGGACTTTTAAAAGAAGAATTGATCAAGCTCCTGTAACGCTTTATTTAATAAAGCCTGGCACTCCTCAAAATGTTAAGTACAGTCTGTTTTACAGGATAAATACAGGGGGATTAACATTAAACCCTCAGGAAATACGACACGCATTAAGTCAAAGCATAAACGATGCACAGGCTTCCATATTTCTCAAAAGGTTATCTGATCTTGAAATATTTCAAAGGTGTGTAAGGGTTTCCGATAGAAGAATGCTCGATAAAGAGCTTGTTCTCAGGTATATTGCGTTTAAGCTTACCGATTTTAAACACTACAAAGAACCTATGATTAAATTCTTAAACGATACAATGGAAGATCTTGGGAAAATTAAAACTTCAAGATTAGAGCTGTTGGAAAAAGGATTTGAAAAAGCAATAACCCTGGCGTGGGAGATTTTTGAAGAGGATGCTTTTAGAAAATCAATATTAGATAAACAATCAACAAGAAAAGTTGTAAACAGGGCATTGTTTGAGGTAGTTACCGTTGTTTTTTCTGATTTAAATGATGACGAGGCTGCTATAATAAAAAGCAATAAACAGGGCTTTGTTAATGATTATCTTAACCTGCTTGGAGAAAAAAAATTTAACGAAGCAATATCAACAACATATTCTAAGAATATAATTTACAGATTTGAAAAATTTCAGAATCTTGTCAATATCCATATAGCGAAGGCTGAGGGATAAAAATGATCAGCAATATTAAGATAAAAAATTTTTGGGGAAAAACATTTTACCGCAATTGAAGCGGAGAGAAAAGATAGTTGCAAAAAGGGTGAAGTATTGTGGGAACAGAAAGAACTTGAATTTGAGAATCTTATCTTCTGCAAATCTACAGAAAAACAGTTTAAACAACTCTTTATAAATAGTGCAACTTTTGATAAACTATGGAATAATTTACAGAAATTAAATGAGTTTGTTTGCAACTGTAGAAATGATGATGATCTGAAAGTGAAAGCAAATCTCAATTTTTCTAATGAGAGTAAAAGCGTTAAAAACAATCCTAAGTTGAGAAGATACAGGGATATTAGACTCCCGGATGGAAGCAAAAAATTTTTTGGGTTACATATTAAGAATTTTCCAGCAGCGCTGAGATTACATTTCTATCCTGATTATATCAATCAGAAAATCTTTATCGGGTATTTTGGAAAACATTTGCCTACAAAGAAAAACTAAACAGGATTAGTCAAAGGAACCATACCTGAAAAATATATTTTAGTCCTAATTCTTTGTAACAAACAAAAACCGCAAAGAGGTACTATGCTAACAGAATCAAATCGAATCGAACTCAAAAGAGAGCTTACCGATTCTCTTGAAAAAGAAGTGGTGGCTTTTCTCAATTACCGTGAAGGCGGCCATATTTATATTGGCATTGACGATGCTACCGGCGCTGTGGTGGGAGTGCCCGATTGTGATGCGGTTCAACTTAAAATTAAAGATCGTATCAAAAACAATATCAGGCCATCTGCTCTGGGTATTTTCGATGTCATTGCTGAACAACACGATGATAGAACTGTTATCAAAATTACCGTTGCCAGTGGTTCTGAAAAACCCTATTACTTGAAAAAACAAGGCATGTCTGAACGAGGTTGTTTTATTCGGATTGGCAGTGCATCGGAACCGATGTCGTTACGCATGATTGAGGATCTCTTTTCCCGGAGGATTCGTAATTCCATTGGGTCAATAAAATCTCGCAAGAAAGATCTCACCTTTGAGCAGTTAAAAATTTATTACGGCGAAACACCCTTAAAGCTGAATGACAAATTTGCTTATAATCTGGAACTGCTTACCGAAGAAGGTGAGTTCAACTATGCCGCTTATCTGCTCTCGGATTCAAATGGTCTTTCCGTCAAGGTTGCCAAATATGCCAGCCTTGATCGTGTGGATCTGATTGAGAACGAGGAATACGGCTACTGCTCTCTTATCAAGGCAACCAAACAGGTTCTGGCTAAACTGGCGATTGAAAACAAAACCTTTGCCAAAATTACCCCTCGAAAACGGCAGGAGCGCAAACTGATTGACCCTGTTGCGCTTCGTGAAGCGGTCATCAATGCCATAATCCACAACAACTATACTAACGAAATACCACCAAAGTTTGAATTCTTTCCAAACCGCTTAGAGATAACTTCCGCAGGTGGTCTTCCGCAGGAATTCGATGAAAATGAGTTCTTTATGGGATATTCAGTTCCGCGCAACAAAGAACTGATGCGGGTTTTTAAAGATCTTGAGATGGTTGAATACCTTGGATCAGGAGTACCGCGCATTCTGCGGAAATATCCACGCTCTGTTTTCATATTTACCCCAAATTTTATCCGCATTATTTTTCCTTTTGAGAAAAGCCTTGATGATGGTCAGACTACTTTAACCGACCAGGCTACCATGCAAGCTACCATGCAAGCTACCATGCAAGCTACCATGCAGGCTGACAAAGTACTCCAATTCTGTTTAGAACCACGCAGTCGTGATGAAATTCAGTCGTTTCTTGGTATTAAAAACCGTGATTATTTCCGAAAAGAGATACTAAATCCGCTTATTAAAGAAGGAAAAATAGCTCCAACCATACCCAACAAGCCATCCAGTCCCAAACAACGCTATATCGCAATCAGTTAAAATGAGGGAAATGAATAATGAACGAATTATACCTGCAAGATAAATTTTTAATTCCGTTTTTTCGGGATTGCCTGGGTTACGCTGAAGTAAAAGCCAATACCGTCACGCAATCGCTGATTATTGAAGAAGACTTGCAGGAATTTATTTCTGGTACCGAACTGAACAAAAAGCCTTATAAAAACCTGCTGAAAAAATACCGGGGCAACAAAAAGCAATTGCTGAAAGAGTTGATTGCGTCTATTCAGGAGCGTATCGCCAGCAGCCGTAATATGGCCTTGTTTATCAATGCCAATAAGTCCATCACCTTGCAGGGCGTTAAGCTGCATCTGTTTTACACCAGCGACAGTGTGATTCACGGCAACGCGCTATTTGATGAAAATATTTTTTCTGTGGTGCAGGAGCTGCCCTATAAATACAGTTACCAGGGCAAGCAGGCATTCTCCTTCCGCCCGGATATCGTGCTGTTTGTGAATGGTATTTATTTGGGGTATAGCGAATTAAAAAATAACTACACCAACCAAAGCGCAAGCAAAAATGGCCGTGGCAAAGTCATCAAAGATTATTTTGAAGCAGTTAAAGTCTATCACCAACATATTGATAGTAATGCCATGTTGAGTGATAACAAAAAACAAATCTTCCGCAAAGACTTCCTCAAAATTTTTGAAAAAGCGATTCATATTACCACTACTGATATTGGTGAAACCTTTGTAATTCGCACTATTGCGGATTATTTTGACGAGATTCTATCCACATGCCATGAACGTAAGTTTGACCGCGAAAAAATTGAGAAAAAAGCCCGCGGCGTGTTTAAACCCTATCCTCTGCTGAAGCCCGATGCTGATAAAAAGGACAAGCTGAAAGAGTTGTTTGCTGCGCTCTATGGCAAGTTTTTTATTGAAAAAGAAGATTTTGTATTACAACTTTATCGAGCGTGATGTGTACGTTAACAATGGTGTAAAAGAAGTCAAAAATGAAGCAGGGCATTTAATTTCTCCACGTCCCAAGCAGAAATTCGGCACCGATAAAATCATGACCAAAATTGATGAGTTTTTGGCGCACGAACAAGAGCCGGATTATTTTGAAAAACTGTTAGAAAAACAATTGGCAGGCATAAACGACACCAGGAAAAAAGAGCTGATTGAAAAGCGTAAAGCCTATTCAAATAATAAAAACGTGTATTCCTTGCTGATGCAATACGCGGCAGGGTTTGGTAAATCCAATATTATCGGCTGGTCTGCATTGCAACTGAAAGACTTGAGGCGCAATGGTGAATATGTTTACGATAAAATCATGATTGTTGTGGACAGATTACAACTGCGCAGCCAGATTGATTCGCTCATGCTGAACATGAACATCGACAATCGCATGTATATGGAAGCCACCAATAAAAAAACCTTTCAAGCCGCGCTGTCGTCCGATACTCGTTTGGTGATTGTGAACTTGCAAAAATTCGGTGCGGTGCGCGAAATGATGGACGTGGAGGTTCTGCAAAAGCTTGCCAAAATGCGTATTGTGTTTTTGATTGACGAGATCCACCGTTCCAACAGCGGCGACCAGCATGAAGAAATGGTGAGCATTTTCGACGAACTGCAAAGCCCGTTTGACAATGCAGCCTATGCCATGGCAAGCACAAAAAAGAATCTGATTATCGGCTTTACCGCTACTCCAAATGACCATGCTCTGGCGCGTTTTGGTGAATTCAGTGGTTATGCCGAAAGCGAAAAACTCTGGCGGCCTTTTGATAGCTATACCATGCAAGAGGCGATTGATGATGGTTTTATTCTTAATCCTTTGAAAAATATCGTACCTGTGGCATCCAAAATGTTGTTTGATTTGCCGGCTAATCCGTTAAAAGGTTTTACTGAAAAAGAATTCAAAGACGCACAAAAAAAACAAATCTATGAAAACCGCGAGCGCATTGATGCCATCGCCAGGTATGTGGCGGACTTATTGGTGAAAGACGTGTATCGCCAAATACGCGGCACGGGTAAAGCAATGCTGGCGGTCTATTCCATTAAATCGGCCATTGCCTATCAATCGGCGGTAACCAAGTATTTCAATGCGTTGGTGCAAGAACCCAAATATGTCAGATATGCTGATGCACCGATTCATGTGGTGTACTCAAGTAATCAGGACGAACAAAGTGCTACTGGGCTGAATGGTGGCTTGACGGAAGAAAAGGTCTTGGAAAGCTTTGCGCTGAAGAAAAATGGTTTGATGATTGTGGTGGCAAAGCTGCAAACCGGCTTTGATGAAAAAAAGCTGCATACCTTGTTTCTGGATAAAGAAATTAAAGGCATCAGCGCTATTCAAACGATTTCCCGTGTCAATCGCACAGCTAAACATAAGAACGACTGCAAAATTGTGGATTTTTCATACAATAATGTGAATGTGCAAAACATTAAAGACGCGTTTGAACACTTTTCTGATGTAGTAATAAGTGACTTTGACCCATTTAGCGATAAGAAGGTATTGGATATTCTGCTGATAGATTTGAAAAAATCAGATACCTTTAATAAGTTTTTTGCAGTGTTCATGGCGATATATAAGGATGCAGTCAAGCGCAATGATCCTGAAAGCTATCTGGACTTTGAAAGCAGCTTGAAAAAATACATTGACGCGAACCCGCAACGCACCGCAGACACCAAAGCCAAGGCAGCACAGTATTTCACTATCCTCAATCGTATTGAGTATGTGATTGAGCTGAATTCCAGGTATAGTGAGCCGAGTTTTTTATTTTTCTGGCGCAAGTTTAATATTCTTTACAACATGATGCACCGCAGTGATGATGTGAAAGACCCGATTGAGGTGTATTTTGATAATCAGATTGGAATTATTGAAGTAACGACTTATGATCCTAAACCCAAACCGAAGCCACTCAACGTGGCTGAGGGTGCACCACCTTATGGTGGTGGTCAATTTGATATTCTCGCCATCATTGCCGCACGTAATGAGCAGGAAGCCAAAACAGGGGCACTGATTCAGGACTTTGAATCCAAGATTTTGAACTTCTTTTGCTATGTGCGCAATACAAACGAGGGCGAGCGACTGATCGTAAAAATTAGATCGCATGTATCTGAAGCTGAAATTTATGATGATTTTGCCAAGATATATCGTCGTTACAAGGCACTCAACCGACAGATCATTGGGGATTACTTCTTCAAAGAAACCGAAGACCTGGTTGATAAACTCTCTGATGATTTTGAAGTAACGGTACGTAATGCCAATGAATGAAGAGATATTAAATTGCCCTGAATATAGCTGATGCGTGCTTGAAAGGGCTACCAATGTAGGGGCACGGCACGCTGTGCCTCATGGCAATTGGGAGTCCCGCTTTAATGTAGTAGTCTGATGTGGCTACCAACTTAAAGCGGAACAGTTTCCGTCATTTTGGCTCTATGATAATTTTACAATCAAGCGAAATCTAAGGAGTTGCTAACTGGTTGAATTAACAGGCTGTCCCGCCTTACATTGGTAGCCACATAAAAAGACTGCTACTATATCTTTTTTCTCCACCCAACGGCCAAAAGACCGATGAGGCCAATGACAATGGCTATTATTATCCATGATGAACCCGAGACAGTTACTTTTGTATCTTCCGGTTTTTCTTCAACCATCTCGTATCCTTCAATCTTTTCTTTATCCGGCTCCTTACCTTTAACTACCTTTTCCTCCTGACGAATCTCTTCGGTAACCTTGGCAAGTTTTTCCTGTAATACTTTTCTCTTTTCTTGAGCCTCTTCCAGACTCATTCCAATTGCTCTGGAGATAACTGCCTGAAATTGATTAACCAACTCAGGGGACAACATTCCAGGAAGAGAAATAGTGTTTATCACCATCTGATTGAGAGCAGGGTTGTCGCAGATATGGTCACAACAGGCAATTCCGTTTTCAATAACACTGATGGCGTATTCTTTAGCCAGATTCTTTCTTATCTCCTCCGGGGCGTCCCAATATTTCTTGCGAATAGCCTCAAGCATCCGGGCGCTGATTGACTGCATTGCCCAGGGACTGTTTTCATTGAAGAATTCCTTCAAATCAAGGTCATATTTATCCTCAACATAGACCTCATAAACCTGTTCCCACTTGGTCTCATCAATGGCAAAGGGCGTAGTTACCTGCCATCCCCACATAAATTCTACAAATCTGTTCATCTCCCTTGCTCCTGCATAATTCTCCTTCTTCATTGCCTCAATCCACTTGGGATTAAGATAACGGGAGCGCAGCTCTTCTCCAATAGTTCTCTCAATATCCTCAATATGGGCGGCATCAGGATTTTTCTGGTCGGAGATTATAACATCGGGATATTCACCGCTTGCATGTTTTACAGCAAGTGAAAGTCCGCCTAAGTATTGAAAAACATCATCATTATCCATTGTCATATAAAGGTTGCTGGACCTTGTGTGCATGGTAATCTTGATATCTTCCAGGTTTTTCTTATAAACGGATTTGAGCGGTTTTCCCCAGATACCTTTTCCATATCCAAAGGAAACAAAATTAATGAACACATCGCTAATCTCTTCATCACTTTCCCATAGGCCGCTATCGGCAATGAGATCAGCCGTCTTTGTTCCATAACTGCCTGGCATGGCAGAGAACACCCTTATTTTGCTTAAGTTTTCTGCTTCTTTTTCGCCGTAGCCTTTTTTTAGGAGATATTCCTTTATTTTTTGACTGTGTTTGGCAATAAAGTTCTCCACATCTTTTAACTGGCTTGCCTGACGCACAGCCTCATCTAAAAGAAGAATTACATGGGAAAAGCAATCACGAAAAAGGCCTGAGGTCTGCATATGAACGTCTATCCTTGGCCGGCCAAGGATTTTTCCTGGAATGGGCTTAACCCCGGTTACCTTATTATTTTTATCCCATACAGGCCTCATTCCTAAAAGATAAAGCGCTGTGCCTACTTGAGTTCCCTCATTGCGCTGTAGTTCCGTACTCCAGAAAACAAGTCCGATTTTGTCGGGATATTCTCCCTTTTCTTTCAAATACTTATCAACCATCTCTTCTGCCTGTTTTTTACCCAAAATATAGGCATCCTTTGACGGAACCTTTGCAGGGTCAAAACCATAAAAGTTTTTGCCGGTTGAAATTGCCTCGGGATTTCTCAAAGGGTCATTTCCCTCGCCCGAAGGAATGTATTTGCCTTCCAGGCCAGTAATGAGACGATCTATCTCCAGGTGACAAAGACTCAAATTTTTCTTGATCTCGCTTAAAGAGAGTTCCCCGTTCCTTTCTTTGATCAACAGGCTGAATTCTTTCAACGCGTCTCCTTGCGGAGAGATGCCAAAGGTATGCAGGCCATAAGGCACATTGGCCTCCTGCAACTCTATCAGATAATGCTCAATTTCCTCTATCGTCTCTTCGTTTATTTCTTCTAAAAGAAGATCCTTGTCCAAACCCAGTTTTTTCACCAGGGTTTTGATTCTCTTGAACTTCTCTCTCGCCAGCTCAGTGCTGCGGGTAAGGGCATCGTTGTATTCGTCTATTAAAACAGACAGGTCACGATACTCCTCATAAGCCCCTGCCTTTTTCATTGCCGGAATAAGATGGTCAATAATTACACCCCGTCCCCTGCGTTTTGCCTGTATTCCTTCACCGATATTATCTACTATATAGGGATAAAAGTTGGGTATGTCCTGGATGAGAACCTCCGGCGGACAGGACTGACCAAGGCCGGCCTGTTTGCCGGGAAGCCATTCGTGGGTACCGTGTTTTCCCAGTGAAACAATAGCATCAGCCTTAAATTCACGCTTCAGCCAGAGATAAAAGGCAGTGTATTGATGATGCGGCCAGAGCTGTGTGGAATGATATAGTTTCATCGGATCATCCCCCCAACCTCTTGAAGGCTGTGGAAGAAGGATGACATTGCCCAGGTTTACACAAGGAATGATAATCTCCTTGTCCTTAATCATAATTTTTGAAGCTTCTACCTTGCCCCATTCGGCTTCTAATTTATCCTTGTAGTCCTCATCTATCTTGTCATACCATTTCAGATATTCAGAAACAGGCAGTTGGATGACCTTTTTGGTCTTGATTAACTCATCAAGTTCACCCGGAACCCAGGACCCGATATTGCGGCCGGTTTTTAAAACAAGATTTTTTATTTCTTCTTCTGAAGGGAGTTTTCCATTGATGGTATAACCTTCCTCACGCATTCTCTTTAAAATCCCCTCCAGACTGCGGAAGACATTAAGGTAACTTGCACCCACATTCTGTTTGCCAGGGGTGTGGTTCCAATACATAATGACAATCTTTTTGTCTTTGTTTGCCTTTGTCTGGAGATTTCTCCATGCCTTGATCCGTTTGATGAAAAATTCAATATGTTCCGCAACAGGCTTATGCACATAAACCTCTTTACCGGTGAGTTTATCTTTCATGGCCACCCTTCCGCCAAGAACAGAAGGTTCAATTAATCCATTAAATTCAGGGGTGCATATTGCATGAGTAAGCTCCATTGGCCCCAGTCCCTGAGCTGACTCTCTCCATTCAGGGATGGTCATAGAAAATATCCTGATGGCATTTAAAAGGGGAACTCCTAATTTTATTAAATTTTCCTTTGTTCTTTTATCGTCAATAGCGGCAAATTTGAAGGAAAGAGCTGCAATTAGATTAACCCTGGATTTTCCTTTTTCATCAAAAAAGAATTTTTCAGGCGCAAGATATGAGGGAAAAGAATAAACAGGTAACGCATTGATGTTATTTTTTTCTAACTGTTCTATGAGCGAACTTACCACATCTCCTGTTTCTCCAGGAAAGGCATTGCTGGAAAAATCAGGAATTCCTACCCAAAAACCTTTTTTTTTATAAAGTCCTTTTTTTTTATACCAGGCGAAATATTCTTTAAAACTAACAAAGATTTTATCACTTTTGGGATGAAAGATACCTGTTTTAGGCACAGTCTGCGGCTCTCCATAGTTAATATCAAGACCGCAATCCCGATTAAGAAGAAAAAGAAGGAGATTTTTGATGTTTTCTTTGATAGCCGGATTATAATACTGTTTTACTTTAGGGTCAGAGAGAATTTTTTCTGTTTCTGATGCGCCTTTTCGCACGCCATAGGCCTTTGTCTTCTCAAAATTCACATTTTTTAAGACATACTCGGCCAGGTTGCGATGCATAATATCTACAATTAAAATCCTGGATTGGGCAATAATCTCCCTGTCAATCTCTTCGTTTTCCAGATCTTTGTCAGTATAAAAATGAAAGTCATAGCTATTAGCCACCTCAGGAATTTTAACCACTTCGGAAATAGCCTCGCTTATCTTGCAGGAATTGGATGCGCCTACAAGCAGGGTAATTTTCTCCTTGTTCTGTGCGAATACCTGAGACGATACTAAAATAGATACACAAAAGAGAAGTATTCCCATCCACCTTACCATAGTTTCTGATTTCTGCCCTCTGACTTCCGGCCTCTGATTTATAAGCTCATTCTTCCGGAACATAAATCATCCTCCCATCTTTTAGTTGATAAGCTATCCCCAGTTTGGTTCCTTCTTCTCCGCCGATTTTCCTGTCAGTTACTTTTTCCACCTTAATCTCTTTGCCTTTTTTAGTAATAATCTCCATTTGTCCATCTTTATTCTTTTTTACAATAGTAATCTCACTCGTTTCAGAGAAGAAATCCAGAATCTGGTAAGTTGCCATGAGGGAAAGGAGCAGCGCCACAATAAAAACAAGCGCCACGTCAAAAAGATTTGCTACACCAAGCAAAGGATCTTCCTGCTTTGCTTTTTGCAATCGTACTGTTCGGCTGTTTTTTAAATATTTCATTATACTCCAAGGATGTTAATCCTTTCTCGCTTTCAAGTTGTTTTATTCTCTATTCCCTGATCCCTGACCCTTAATTTTTAGTCATGGCCTCTGTGATCAGATTTATATGACGCATATCTTCGGTGACCCAGCGTTCTTTGACAACGGAAAAGAAATGGGCAGTAATTCCAAGGGCAAGTCCCACGACTGTAGTTGTAAAGGCCAGAATAAGGCTGGATGAAAGCTGGGCCATATTACCCTGGGTTAATCCGGCCAGACCTGTCCCCATAGGAATCAATGTTCCCATAAGCCCCAGACTCGGCCCTATGCGTACGATAAGACGTATCTTATCAACCTCTCTTGCAAGTGAATGTTCCTTTCGTTGATTCAGGTCTTCAATTTTTTCATCACGGAACCCAATACCACCATGTACAATATCGTTTAGTTCATTTGCATAGCTTGTAACGTGAAGAGGTAGATTTTTGGATAGTTCGGGCGGCAGACGTTCTGCTTTTTTAATATCCTCCAGAAAATTTGCCAGGTGCCTGTCGGAACGGAAATGTTTCCGTTTTACCAGTTCAGCCAGAAATCCTCCGGCATATACCATCAGCCAAAGACAGAGAAAAATGAGCAGGATCACCACCGGGTAGAGCAAAGCAGTTGAAATAGTGTACAGGATGGTTTGAAACGCTGGAAAGATATTCACTTAATTTCTCCTTTTGCGAAATAAGTTTTCATAAATCCGGCACATCCAAGAATAAAAATAATCACTCCTAAAATAGCCGTGTGAAAAAAGTCTATCTGGCTTATCGGGCTGTTGGAAGCGGCCATGGTAAATGCAGCCCTTATTTCCGGATATATGGGCGCCATGATAACTGTTAAAAGGAAGTAAAGGGCAATTGAAGTCATGGATAAGCCCAGAAAAGAATTCCAGGAACCGATTTTATGGCGAAACGGGAAAATAATAGTAGTTGTAATAAAAATTATGCTGCTGAAAAGGGCAAAAAGGGTCAATGTGGTTAAAAACGGTGATAAGGTAAAAAGTGAATAGGCAAGGGTAAGGTTGAGGAGAATCACCGTAACACATACAGGGCAGGGCAAAATCATAAGCAAGCCGGCCCGAAGGGAAAAATGATTATGCTCAGCAGGGTTTTGAAGGAGCAGCTTGCTTCCCCACAGAAGAAGTCCAAGAGCCACTGCAAGATAAAGCAGCATGCCGTATTGAAGCATATTTACAAACTGATCCCGATAATTTAATAAATTGAAATGGGTAATCACATAATACAGACAAAAGAAAAGGATAAGATAAATAAAAAGGCATCCAACAACAAAAATGATTTTTTTACCGATGGGAACGGTCCTGTTGTATATCTGAGCCCCCAGACCCAAACCCACTTTTATCCCAAAAACAGAAAAAGCGAGCAGAATACCGGTTATCCATAGTTGTTTTAGCATTGACATTGATCTCCATGCAGGCGATCACGGCGTGTAAGTATACTTTTATGCCGTGATCGCCTGTTTATAATCCTTTATAAAGAATCATAAAATACTAAAATGTAATCTCATAGCCCAACTTGAAAAGACGATCAAAACCGTAATAAACATAGTTGTTGGTGCTATCACTACTCATGTCTCCTGAAATATGTATCTCCTCGTTAAAAATATTGTCCACGCCTATCGTTAGATATCCCCTGAACAGTCTGTATTTGCTATAAAAATCAACTGTAGCATAATCATCAAGTCCTCTTTCCCGACTGATCAAGATATTGGCTAAAAGATTCAGTGTTATTTTTTCGGTCAGATAAGAAATACCGAGACTGGTCTGAAATTTGGGACCAGCCTGATACTGTTCTCCAGAAGTATCTTCTGCTTCGGGGTCTGCCCAATATCCAGCAGTATCCAAAGAAAGATTTCGTAAAAGATTAGACTGCCCGGCGAACGGGTAAATGGATGCATCCCACTCGATCCCGACGGTCTCATAGTCCCCCGCATTGAAATACGTGAGAGGGTATCCATGGGAGCGGTCTATCTCTATCTTATCCCTATAGTCCATGTAAAAACCGGCCAGTCTCAATCGGAAAAAGTCATTATCAAATTTAATCCCAACTTCATATGTCCAGCCTTCTTCAGGATCAAGATCGGAATTTCCCACCAGAAAAGAACCGCTGTAATAAAGATTATTAAACGTTGGCGACCTGAATGCTTTCCCAGTATTTGCAAAAAAATTCAAGGTGTCTGCGGCCTTGAAGTTGAGGCCGAGACTTGGAAGGAATCGATCGTAATCTTTTCCGTTTGAATCCGCTTTAACAAACTGCTCCCTTGCCCCCAGTGTGATGGCAAGTCGGTCGAAAAAATCTTTTTTTATTTGAAAAAATGCAGCATAATCATTTCGGTGGTGCTTTCCATACTGGTTATTATAATCCGCCCCGCGATAAACATAATCCGCGCCGATATTGAGTTCACTTGTCAAAAAATTAAATTTATAGCCTCCTTCAAATCCATAATTATAATTTTTGTTATTATCCTCCGGTTTTGATGGATTGGTGTATTCATCCCGCTGCATTTCATTATAACTGTAAAAGGTCTTTAATCTCAAAGACGCATTTTCATACCGGATATTCGCGAAATGTTTGTAATGGTACTGATCCGTGCCCGTGCTCAACCCACCTGAATCCTTTATTTTTTTATACCCTGTTTCATTATATGAGCCCATATAATCTATATAAAAGTCTTCAAACGGTTTTGCATTCAAATTCATGGAATATTTATTTGTGTCATCGGTGTCATACCTGTATTTTTTAGTAAAACTCCGTGAGATTTCTTCAATGCTACCTAAATGCGAATAGTTCAGCCCTATATTCAATTTAGGACTCAAAAAGCTAAGGCCGTGATTGTGATACTCATAATCACCCATTTCAGTATAAATTTTAACAGAGGGTTCTGCGACATTCTTTTTGGTGATAATATTAATTACGCCAGTCATGGCGTCAGCGCCATAAAGGGTTGATGCTGCCCCTTTCAGGATTTCGACTCTTTCGATTTGATCAATAGGAATCATATCCAGATCATAGCCGTGGCCCGCTGGACCCTGGATAGGGACTCCGTTGATTAAAACAAGTTCTCCATCATAAATTCCTCTGACAGACAGCTTGCTGTTCATCCCTCCATGACTTAATCCCAAAGGACCATACGCTTTATATGCAAAACCGCCTTTTCGTTTCAATGCATCCACAAGATTATTGGCGCTGGTTTCTTTTAATTCCTCTGCTGAAATAACCGTTACAAAACGCGAGCTTTCTCTTTCCAGCACAGGAAATTTTTCTGCGGTAACAGTGATCGTTTCAAGAGTAACTTTAGACTCTTTATCTCTTGCATCCTCTTTTGCCAGACTGAATCCAGGCAGAATTAGTAAAGTTAAAACAACAAATACTCCCACAAATTTTTTCATTTAAGTCCTCCTTTCCTCACCAAAAAAAATCCCCAAACCGATGAATCGATCTGGGGATTGCCTTTTTTATCCTCAAACGCTTGCCGATTAACGCCCCTGTCCGCGAGGTTGCCAAACAATGTTTCAGGCAGGTCTTCTGGCTCTCGGATCAAACTACTTGCCGCACCTTCCCATCCTAAGGACAGTGATATTTTGCGGTTTTCGTCCCCGATTACAGCGACGGGCTCGCTCCCGATTTTCACGGGATTTCCTTTTATGCCTTAAAAACACCTGAAATCAATTTTTAAAATTACACTTTTCCATAAATATGTCAATGAAAAAACAAGAACTGTTTTTCGTTGCTCCCAGTGATATAAATAGCTGCCATCAGGTGAATACCAAATATCTACAAAAGTATTGTCAATTAAATAAAGTCGTAGCTTGCGAATTCGACCGGCCGTTCCCTGGATTAATTCAGAAGATTTCAAAATATCAGAAAACCTACGTTCGACATTCTACCTTCGCAGTATAAACGCTTTGCTCTCATTGCCGTGTTTATCAATGGCAATAACCGCTATGCTTTCCGTCAAGCCTGTCATTCTGATTCCGCCGTCATCACTAATATCTTTGGCAAATACAGTCCTGTCCACATCAAAAATCTTACCGTCATAATCAACATCCACAAGCAGCATCGCAAGCCCGTCAAGCCCTTTTAAACGCTTTTCCTGTTTATCCAGTATTTTTGTCTCAAATCGGGTGATCTTCAAACCCTGTTTTATTCTCTCAACTTCAATCTCAACAGCTTTTTTAGCTTTTCAACACGGTCTTGCTTTTCTTCTCTCTCAAGCCTTGAGATGTATTCGTCGAGATCGATCTTTATAAAGAAATCGGGATTAAAACTTTGCTTGACCCTGTTTTTTTCGCTTTTCCAGTACTGCAAGTTCCATCAACTGATCGCTTGAATACCAACTCACTTGTGTCGGACATTAATAACACCATCTTAATTTGAGCGAATCTTCGCTTCTTTATTTTGTGTGAACATCCTCAGTTTATCAACCATGAAAGATACAGACTCTACCGACCCCATTTCGCTAAACTAACCAATCAACCCGGCTTCCTGGAAGCTGTAATATCCCTTTCTAGCCACAACAAGATGATTTAAAATCCGAATTCCAAGTATCTTTCCTGCCTCAGTCAGTTGTTCATGGATTTTCAAATCGCTGTTACTGGGTTTCAGATCACCGGAAGGATGGTTATGTGCAAATATTACAGCCGCAGCTCTGTCTATGACATCCGCATAAACTTCACGTGGATGCACCTGGCTGCGATCCACCAGGCCAATGGTGACGATTCTTTTTTTTATTACTTCATGAGCGCCATTAAGGGAAATGCAGACAAAATGCTCTTGCTTTTTATCGGCAATATCAGCCAGCAACGGTATCACATCCTGGGCGCCTGTTATTTTTACAGTATCGTTAATCAGATGCCGTCTTGCCAGTTCAAAGGCGGATAAAATCTGGGCAGCCTTAGCCATGCCCATTCCACGCACCGCCGTGAGATGTTCGACAGATAGATTTTCCCTGTGCTTGCGGATCAGTTTGGCAACATTTTTAGAATCGGTATAGGAAATGCTCGTGTCTCTGTCGGTAAAAGCGGTAAATGCAACCAGCGTTTTGATATCGGTATATCCTTTTTCCTTAATGTATTTATCGAATTCTGTTTTATATCGGATAACATGGGGCCTTGATGAAGTGACAACCATTGCCTTTGCTTTTCCACCTATCTTAGGCATAACGCATTGCCGGAAATGTTCAATAATAACCTCGGTTTTCTGAGCCAGATTATGGGGATGAAGAGAGAGAAACCTGGCTATTGCCCGGCGCGCCTTTTTCTTGTTGATATCGGGGTCATCTTCAATGGCTTTTGACAGTCTGAAATAGGTCTTATAGGTAGTGTAGTATTTTAACACATCCAGGATAAAGTTTTCTTCAATCGCCTGTCTCATGGAATAAAGGTGAAAAGGGGCTGGTTTTCCGTCATCGCCGGTTTGGCCGAAAACTTCGAGGGTTTTTGCTTTGGGTGTTGCGGTAAATGCGAAAAAGGCAAGGTTGGGCTGCTTGCCTCGCGCCAACATTGAGCTTCTAATCTCATCTTCAATGTCATGATTTTTGCCATACTCAGGCGGCTCATTCCTGATATCATCATCACTCATATCAATAACCGTCAGGGTTTCTTTCATCTTTTTTGAAGCCTCACCGCCTTGGGAGCTGTGGGCTTCATCTATAATTATGGCGTAGTTTCTTTTTGGAAGCTCTCCGATCTTATCGAGTACAAAAGGAAATTTTTGAAGGGTGGTGATAATTATATTGATTCCGGCGCTTAAGGCCAAGGCAAGCTGGGTGGAATCCTTGTCAATCTTTTGAACAACGCCGAGCTTATGTTCAAACTGGTATATGGTGTTCTGGAGCTGTTGATCCAAAACGAGCCTGTCCGTGATAACAATTATTGAATCAAAAATCCTTTTATCTTTATTATTATGCAGACTGGATAACCTGTATGCAAGCCATGCAATGGAATTGCTTTTGCCGCTGCCTGCTGAATGCTGGATCAGATAATTATTACCCGAGCCTTTTTGCCTGGCATCCCGGGTCAGCTTTCTGACAACATCCAGTTGATGAAACCTTGGAAAGATCAGCTTTTCTTTTTTAAATATTTTCCCGTCGACCTTATATTCGTCGGTCTGCAAGAGAAGAAAGGAGCCGATGATATCCATCCAGCTATCTTTGGCCCAGACATATTCCCACAGATAGGAGGTTTTGTGGCCGTTTGGATTAGGAGGATTGCCGGCGCCCTTATTGCAGCCCTGATTAAAAGGAAGATAGCGGGTGGCTTTGCCTTCAAGCCTGGTTGCCATGTAAGCTTCGTCGGTATCAACGGCAAAATGCACGAGAGCGCGTTTTTTGAATTTAAAAAGCAGTTCGTTTGAATCTCTGTCAACCGCATACTGCCATTTGGCATTTGCCGCATTCTGGCCGGTAAACTGGTTTTTCAGCTCCACAGTTGCCACAGGCAGGCCGTTTAGACTGAACAGCATGTCAATTGAGTTTTCATTTTTAAGGCTGTATTTTACCTGACGGGTCACGGTGAGCCGGTTTTTGTTGTACAAGGCAATCGTTTCAGGATTCAGTTTGCTGGCCGGTTTGAAACAGGCCATCTTAAAATTGCTTCTTCAAATGCCTGTTCTGTGGTTGTCGAGGTCATAATGTTTCCTTTTGGATATGGGATAACACAAGGGCAACCACGGGGGGATAGGGCAACCACGGGGGAATAGGGCAACCACGGGGGGATAGGGCAACCACGGGGGAATAGGGCAACCACGGGGGGTTGCCCCTACGATTATTGTTGCCGTGCATCGGGATTTTCCCTGTCCAAATCCCATTTTTTAGGGTTATCCCTGATATATCTGCGGATATCATTTAATTCATTTTCATCGCGCACTATATGTTCATAATAATTGCGTTGCCATAATTTACCCGGAAACGGCGGCCATTGTTTTTGTTTAACACCATGGATATACCGTGCAGTGCTCAACGATTTAAACCGATGCACAACATCCGGCAATGATAACCCCGCCGTAGGGGCAACCCCCTATGGTTGCCCATTGTGCCTCCGTGGTTGCCCTTTGTCGAATCCCCGTGGTTGCCCATTGTCGAGAATAATTATGCCATGGACATGATTCGGCATGATTTGAAATTCATCAATATTAACCCCAGGATAATTACATGGCAATTCATTCCATATTATGTTTATCATTTGCCCCGCATCATTCAATACCATTTCATCATTTACCATATTTCCCAAAAAACATTTTTTGTTTTGCGTGCAAATGCTTACGAAATATGCGCCGGATTGTGAATAATCATACCCGCGCAAACGGATGGATTGACGGTTTTTATTCATAATTTTTCATTACCCGCGTAGGGGCAACCCCCTGTGGTTGCCCTATCAATGTGGTCGGCCTATCAATGTGGTTGCCCTATCAATGTGGTCGGCCTTTTCAGGGCAGGCACAGGGGCCTGCCCCTACGTTCGCACATCAATTTTTCCGGTTACTACCTCTGAAATCAAGGTGGTGCGATATTCTTGTAACAGATCGGTTTGTTTTTTGATTTTGGTGATTGTTTGGTCGATTTTGGTGGTTGTTTTATTAACATGTTCCACTATGGCTGTCTGTTCAGTTTTATTTGGTGGAAACCAAATCATAATATTTGCAATATCGCTTGCATTAATTGCAGGGTAACTAACTCCTATCGAAAGTGAACATATTGTATCGACTATCATATCACTTGTTAGTAAAAACGAAATAATTTTTTTGTCAAAATCATCTCCAGACCTAATGACTGCGAAGCCTGTAGATACAATAAGATTCTGTGGTACATCAGAAATATATGTTATAGCTTTTAAATATGTCCTTACTGTAGAAATGATTGTATCACCCTTTCTTACAATTCGTCTCGCCCTTGATGGCGCATCCTTAAAATATATTGTCACCGGTTCATTGACTATTGAGCCTAAGCAAACATTGCCTATGTCGATATATTTTATTTCTAGATTTGCATCAGTTTTTTCTGATAAATTTTCTTCATTAATACTTGCAATATACTTTAACCTTTTCACTTCCCAATGCCCCGTCACCTCCCCCAGCCATTCAATCCCCGAATCCTTCATCGGTGCATCGGAATTCAATCCTTTTGTTACGGCCTGATTGATTATTGCAGAGCGCTCCTCCTTCAGCAGTTCAATGAGTTTTTGCTTTTTTGAAATGAGGTTGTCGATTTGGGTGGTTTTGCGATCAAGGTAGGTTATTATAAATTGTTGTTCTTTAATCTCTGGAATTGTGATAAGCTTATTTTTAACATTTGTTGCGGTTAATAACGGTTGAGCATTTAGCGTAATATCAGTTGAAAAATCTATGGTTGTTAAAAAATAATATAAAAATTTAGATGTAATATCTTTGCCATTATCAATGAATAGAGCATTATCGGATACACCATAAAGACCGCTTGCAAAATTTATTTCACCTGAAGATCCGACACGGCCAATAATAACCTTTTTTTGTCAAAGCTAGCGGTTATACATTTGCCAATTATTCCATTAGCACCATACAAAGGATAAGTACCAATTTCGTTTTTCATATTAGTGCCGCTATAAACTTGACTAAGCCATTTCAACTTTGAGATACTCCACCCCTCCGGCACATCCCCAATCCACTCAACCCCTGAGTCCTTATATTTCGGATAAGGCTTCATTGCCTCCGCCCTTTGCCACTACTTTCAATCTTTTTTGCCAGGCATTCAAAATCCTTCTTATCTGCCAGATGTGCTTCAACCTGTAAACGGGTTTGATGAAACCTGTCATACTCCTTTTCCGCCAGTTCCCTTGCCATTTGATGGGAGATTTTTCCAGCATGGTTGAGGATATTCCGATCGTTTAACCTTAAAAATCCGTCCAGTTTATTAATCCAGCCTTGCATATACATGGGAATCCGCCGCATTGCCTGGCCTTCGGCAAAAAATAGTTTTTGGCAATGGTGACATCCTGTTTGCGTACCTTTGCACCGCGCCAGTTAGTCAAACCCATATTGGGTTTTTCGCTGTCTGTCCGCTGGTGAATAATCTCGGCTGCGGTTTTTCCGGTTATTGCCCAATGCAGTTTGTTTTGTACGGTCTTGAAGAAATCAATACTGATTTGCTGTGTGGGATCATAATCCACACTGGTGGCGTAAATATCGGTGATTTTCTGATAGAACCGCTTTTCTGAAGTACTAATATCCTGAATGCGGCGCAGAAGTTCATCAAAATAATCGAAAGGCTGGTCAGGGTTCTTCAGCCTCTCATCATCCAGCACAAAGCCTTTTACAATATATTCCCTGGGTTGCAGGGTCGATGCTCTTCCGCTAATACTTTGCTTATATTTTGATCTTTCTTTGGACACTTTCTGTAGGTTGGGTTGAGCAAAGCGAAACCCAGCGATCTTAAACTATTGTTTGGTTTCGGGACTCTGTCTCTCAAGCCAACCTACATGATTACACAAATTAGGAGTTTAATAGCCCAAATTATAACTATCTGAGAATAAAAAGCATTTCTAAATCAAAGTATTAGCGGAAGAGCATCGGGGCGCTGTATCCGGTCTTTATTCTTTGTAAAAGTTTATTTTGAAAGGCCTGAAATATTCCTAAATCAAGGGTCAGCTCATTGTTTGTCCATCGGTAATTTATGAGTGTTCTGGAATTGAATCTTGTTTCAGTAAATGCCGCAAAGTAGTTGAGGATGTTTGCAGATAATCTGGTCGCGCTTTTTTGTCTGGCATTGGATTTATCTCAGTATTGTCAACCCTGAAAACTTGAAGTTGTCGTCAAACTTAAACAGGACTGGAAAATGTTTCAGGTCTTTCTTTTTTAGCTCAAAAGCAAAGTTACCATAATCCGGCTTGGTGCCCTTTTCTTTTCTCGGGCCGATGCGTATGTTTATTGTGTGCTGGTCAATAGAACATTCAATCCCGCTCTCTTTCAACCGGACGATCCTTTCAGCAGCCATATTTACATCAAGCTCTTTCTTGAAAAGGTTTGATTTATATGAGTTGTGAACATCAACCTTCAGGTTTGCACCGTGAAAATCGATTGAGTCATACAGAATCTTGGCCTCTTTTTTGGTTCGGAAGGTCTTTTTGGAATCAGGCATTTTCTTTCTGCCGATTTTTTTGTGCCCTTTTACAGGCAGCAGTATATGTGTTTCGTCAACATCTCTGACTTTTCCGCATATTTTACATACTTCCTTTTTGTCCCTCGTTTTTTTGTAGCCATCCCAGTGCCTGCATTGTAATCCAAGAAATTCCCAGGCCATTCCTAACTGCTGATAAATATTAGCAAATACCTCAAGCTCTTTATCATCAATACCTTCTTTGTTAAGATAATTATCACTAACATAATCCATGCTTCTAAACAGACTCTTCAACTCTTTTTTTAACCGTTTTTTTTCGATCTCTTTTTTCATTATTCTGTCCTGACCAAACTACTTTTCATCCAGAAATGCATTTGAGCTTCACCAGCGCTTCTTCCGCGCGTATTCCAATAATCATATTGAAAGAATGGAAAAAAAGAAATATAAAAAGCGCTTGAAAAACTACTGTGAACCTGAGTAGTTACAAAATATGAAAAAAAACAGACCGGTTGATATGTCCTCTCAGGCATCTATACCCGTTTATACTGTTTGGATGCGCCCATTCCGGGGTGGTCAACATCATGAACCATTTTTCGGCCAAAACGGGACACAAAAAATTGCATGCCGTGATCGGAGGCACACATTTAGGCTTTATGATGGGGTCTGGTCAGCAGCTAAAAAAGTCTATGGATGTATTTGACGACTATATGCAGTGGACGTCATTGCCGTCTCCCACTGTACCGGACAGGAAGCTGCGGCTATATGCTGCAACAGATTCAAGAGCCGGTTCGCCTTTGCCTGTGCTGGCTGGAACAAAGTGTTATAGATGACATGCTCTACAGAATGACCAGGGTATCAAGGATTTGCAATCGCTCTCATGTCTTAATAACATTCCCTATTCTTCGCTTGACAGGTATCAAGTACGGTATTTTGCTGAATGCCTGATTTATGCCGCCAGCATAAGCCGCGCTTCCACCATGTCCCAGGGAACGTCTATTTTATTGTTTTTTGTCCGGCTAATCAGCCCGATAAATTCCAACCGCCGCACATCTGTGTGGACATTTTTGTAATCGCGTCCCAGTTCATCCGCCAAAACACGTATACTCACAGGACCACTTGTGCGCAGTTTCTTAAGCAAAATCCATCTTCCAGGTGTAAGCGCCTTAAGAAGCATCTCCAGGTTTTCAAAGTTGAGCCGCCGGTCGGTCTCAACCTTTTCACCGCGTTCAGCGCGCCGCCAGGCATTGATAAAACCTTTAGCCGTGGTTGTAGCGTCGCCTATTCCTATTTTAATTTGTTTTTTCATATTGGGTTCCTTACTTTCTCAATATCTTCCAGAAAATCCGCTACCAGGGTTTCCACATCTTTAAATAGATAAAATTCTTCTTGGTCTTTAATGTGTTTGTGATCACCTTTACCTGACTCGTTGTCATAACGAACAATACAAGTTCCGTCAGCAAGTCCATAATAAAGGCGGTATTTTAATCCATCTGGTCTATCATAAGTCTTTTTTGGGAGTTGCCACAGAACCATCTCACGAACGGCGCCATCAGCATACATAAATTTCTCATGATAGATTAGACTGGCTTTCATATGGCATCTTATACCATATGGTAAAATAAAAGTAAACAGTAAAATTAAAGGTTATAATCTCATGGTCAGATTAAATCCAGCTCCAAGATGGGTGCAATTTAAAACGAGACTCATCTCTTAAAGCCCCCTAAAACAAAATCAGAAGTAAGTCGCAATTCTTACGTAAGTCAGATCAAATACAAAGAAATGTCCCGGTACTTTCAAATTCGTATTCATCCCATTAGTAGATAATAAACCGCTTTTTGCCAGCGGTTCAGGAGAAGCTCATTTTGTCGATCAAAGTATTTGATATCTGATATCTTCAATAGTTTCTTTTTTTATTTCAATATAACCTTCTGAAATCTTTTTATTAATTTCAGGTTCAAAACGAATCTCTGAAATGTAATCGCCAAAGACGGCCTCTACTTCTTCATCCCCTTCAATTAAAAGGGAACCAAAGTTCCCTTCTCCCCAGTGAACAAACTGATTCTCTCGGAAAAATACCCTTCTGCTCTGCTCAATGTATATTCTTGCCACTTCTCGCAAAAAATCAATATAACCATAAACAAGGGTTTTTTCGAGTTTATCAAATTTCTGTTTGATTTCTTGCCAAAGTGATTCAAGTGGTTTCATGTTCTTAGGAACGTGGACGAAATAACTTCCCCAACTATGCATCACAGATTCAGGCCACCTTTGCCCGATCTCAAATCACAAAAATATTGAAATAGGTAAGCTATTACATCAACTTTTGTGATCTGAGATCAAACAAATTCGACCCAAATCTGTGCGCCCACTTGGGGAAGTTAATTCGTCCACGTTCCTTAGGGTTCGCTCAAAAGTAAAATTTTAAATATTTGTGTGCGTGGGCTACCAACTTAAAGCGGGACACTTTTTGCCATTTTGGCCCTATGGCAATTCCACAATCAAGCAAAATTTAAGGAGTTGCTAAGAGATTGAATTTATAGAGTGTCCCGCCTTACGTTGATGTAGCAATCGGAATACCTTTTTTCATTGCAAGATCAAGATACGATGCATCATAAGTTGAAAGCTTGTGTTCTCGTGCCAAGACAAATATTTCCCCGATCATCCTCTCCGCCGGTTCTTGCTCCACTGTTATAGGCAGTTCAGATAAGAGGGCAATAAATCTTGTATTGTCAGCCTCGCTGAGACGTTTTTTACGCTCAGCTACCAATAACACATTGCCGACCTCTAATGGCCAAATAGATGGGACTATTGCTGTGAACTGTTCCAAACTATCCAAAATAGAGTCTGCATACTGGTTGGCTTCATCTTTAAAGCACCAGGTCATCACCACTGAATTGTCAACGACAAAATTTTCATTCATCTACCGTCTTCCTTCTTCGATCATTTCACGTAAAGATAAACCATTAAGACTGTGTTGATTCCGAAAGTCACGCAATGCAGAAATGATTTTTTTTGGTTCTGTCCTACGTTGAAATTCCGGAGGATGCAATACCGCCACGGGAATGCCATGTTTCGTGATAGTTATCCGTTCTCCTTTGCTTGCCCGTTCAAGTAGTTTTGGAAGATGTGTTTTTGCCTCATATGCGCCAACTGTTTCCATTTTTTTCGCCCCTTTTAAACCAGTTTTAAACCAGTCTAAAATATATACACTGTGATGTCAACCTGCAAGTGAAAAAATGTGTGGTAGTCCCTACAAAACAGTGCAGGTGATTAAAAAGTGTCTCTAAAAATATGAATAAAAAAGATTTTTGCTAAAAATTAAGATTGTTATAGACTAAAAGCAATATATTTTGTATGAGCATGGTTAAAACTCTATTCAAAGGAGCGCAACCATGCAAAATCCAGCAAATACAGCCTTAGGAACGTGGACGAAATAACTTCCCCAACTATGCATCACAGCTTCAGGCCGCCTTTGCCCGATCTCAAATCACAAAAATATTGAAATAGGTAAGCTATTCCATCAACTTTTGTGATCTGAGATCGAACAAATCTGACCCAAATCTGTGCGCCTACTTGTGGAAG